>DASZAG010000067.1:0-24365 GCA_035945555.1 Acidobacteriaceae bacterium | reverse complement strand
CGAAAAGGTCGTCCCAGCCATCATTGTCGTAATCGCCGACGGCGAGACCCATGCCTGCGATTTCGCGCCCGTCCTGGTTGAGCGCGAACCCGGAGGCGTAACTGTCATCCTCGAAGGTTCCGTTGCCGTTGTTGATGTAGAGGTAGTTCGGGGTGGAGTCATCGGCGACGGCGAGGTCGACTTTGCCGTCGTTATTGAGGTCCACGAAGACGGCGCTGAAGCCGTAATACCGATTGGGGTCGCTTACGCCGGCTTTGACGCTGACGTCAGTGAAGGTGCCGTCTCCATTGTTGTGGAAGAGGTGGTCGGGTTCGCCCTCGAGTCCTCGCGGGCCGCACATAACGGGCGCTCCGCGGAAGTTGCAGAAGCTATAGCCGACAGCTTTGGAACCAGGCACCGGCGGATGGTCGAGGTCGTAGTGAATGTAGCCAGGAACGAAAAGGTCCAGACGGCCGTCGCCGTCGTAGTCTCCCCATGTGGCACCGGTGGACCAGTTACCGAGCTGAACGCCGGCTTTTTCGGCGACGTCGGTGAATGTTCCGTCGTGGTTGTTGCGGTAAAGGCGGTTCTTGCCGAAGTTGGTTATGTACAGATCGGGCCATCCGTCGTTGTTGTAGTCCCCGGCGGCGCAGCCAAATCCCCAGCGGTCGTTGGTGACTCCGGCGATGTTGGCGACATTGGTGAAGGTGCCGTCATGGTTGTTGCGGAAGAGGGCCGCGTGCGGCGGCGTGGTTTTGCCGCTGAGCGCGTCGTATGTTGATCCGTTGACGAGATAGATGTCGAGCCAGCCGTCATTGTTGTAGTCGAGGAGACAGACGCCGGATCCGTTGGCCTCGATGATGTACTTTTCCTCGGGCGTGCCCATGACGTGGTCCCAGGAGGCGAGGCCCGATTGAGTGGAGATGTCCTTATATATGACCGGGCCGGATTTGACGAAGCCGCCGGCAGTTATGGGCCGGTGCTCGGCATCATAAACCGCGGCATGCGCGGCCCCAGTGGAGTTTCCGCCGCCCATTGGAGGTTGCTGCTGCGCATTCTGGGCATGAGAAATGAAGGGAAAAACGGCTGCCAACATAGCCGCTGTGGCGAGGCGCCTGATATTGAGCAACTGCGAACTCCTGATGGGACGCTGTGCTGAGAATAGCAGACGGAGTTGGTCTCCTTGCGATCTACCGTGGGCCGGAGTAGGCTTTCGCGCTATGAACCGCATCGGCTGGATTCTGCTACTTCTTTTCTCGGCATCCGCTAGTTGCTCCGCACAGGATGCTTATGCTCCTCTTACGCTTTACAACGGAGGATGGAAGGTGCAGAAGTCGGGTGCGACAGCGCCAGACCACTTGATGAACCATTGTGCCCGGCTGGGGACCTACTACTCCTGCGAACAGGAGGTGAACGGCAAGGAGTCAGCGCTGGTCGTGTTTGTGCCTGGTGATGCTCCCGGAAAGTATCATACGCAGGCAATATTGCCGTCAGGGTTTGCGACCGGCCGGGGCGATCTGGAGATCAATGGAGACCACTGGGTCTATATAGGCAAGGATGTGGAGAGTACTAAGACCACCTGGTACCGGACGACGAACGAGTTCAAAGGGAAAGATCATATCCACTTTGAACAGGCGCAATCGGAGGACGGGTCGCACTGGAAGGTGACCGGCTCCGGCGACGAGGAGCGCGTCGTCGTGACGCAATAACGGAAACCGCTTTCATTCTCCGCGGGGAATCGGTATAACGTTGTTGCGCATGAATATCAAGGAAGTCGCCCGCCTCGCCAGGGTTTCCACCGCTACTGTTTCCCGCACGATTAACGGATCGGACAAAGTCACGCAGGAAACAGCGGCGCGGGTTCGCCGTGCGATTGAGACGCTCAAGTTCTATCCGAACACGAATGCGCGCGCCCTGGGTTCAGGCAAGAGCAGCCTGTACGGACTGATTATTTCGGACATAACCAATCCATTTTTTCCGGAGCTGGTGAAGAGCTTTGAAGATGTAGCCGTGCAATATGGGCAGGAAGTGCTGATTGCCAACACCGGCTATGACAAGCGCCGGATGGAGCATTGTGTGACGCGCATGCTTCAGCGCAAGGTTGATGGCGTGGCGATCATGACCTCGGAGATGGAGGATCATCTCATCGACGAGTTGAGCAGTCGGAAAATTCCCCTGGTATTTCTGGATACGGGCGTTCCGCAAAGGGGGATCAGCAATATTTCAATTGACTACGCGGCCGGTATCGACGCTGCAGTGGAGCATCTCCGCGCCTTGGGACACGTCACGATCGGATTTATCAGCGGGCCAATGGATCTGACATCAGCAAGAGTGCGGCGGAAGGCATTTCTGGCCAGCATGAAGCGCAAGGGTCTGAATCCCGACAGGGACCTGATTGAGGAAGGCAACCACCGTATGGATGGCGGACACGAGGCGATGGTCCGGCTGCTGAAGAGAAGCCCGCGACCGACGGCCGTGATGACGTCGAACGATATGACGGCGATCGGCGCAATGGGAGCGATATTCGAGCGTGGGTTGAAGGTGCCGCGTGACGTGTCGGTGATTGGGTTCGATGACATTGCGATCAGCGCGTATACGCAGCCAGCGCTGACGACGGTGAGGCTGTCGCGCCCAGAGATTGCAAAGCTGGCGTTTCGCGCATTGCACGGAATCCAGAATGCCGCGACAGCGAAGGGTTCGCAGTACACAATTGAGCCAACGCTTGTGGAGCGAAAGAGCACCGGACCGGCGCACGGCTAGAAGCTTAGTCCCAGCCGAAAGCACCGCGGAAGAGCTGAAAGTCGGCAGTCTTGCCGGCTTCAAAATAGATGGAAAGGATATCGAAGCGGACTGCGACATCGCGGTTGGGGACTTGACGCAAGTAATAGTGGGCCATCTTGCGAAGCATTTGCTTCTTATCAGCGTCCACTGCGGCTTCTGCAGGGGCAATGGCGCGCGTGGTGCGCGTTTTTACTTCGACAAAGCAGAGGACTCCATTTTCCCAGGCGATGAGGTCGAGGTCGCCGCGCGCCTTGGGCGTTTTCCAGCCGCATGCGGTGATTACGAATCCAAGTCGGCGCAAATAGAAGAGAGCCGCGCGTTCTCCGCGTCGTCCGATTACGAGGTGCGGCGGCATTTGCTTGCGGCGCGGGGCTGCCCCGTCGAGAAACTCCAGGAAGTTTTCAAGCCAGAAGAGGCGCAGGCGCTCAATGCGTGACATTTCCATTGATTGTCGCTCTGGCGACACGAGACGGCTACGGCACTTAAGTCACGAGCATGCGAGCTATTTCCGCATGAAGGCGGGTAGTGATTTCTTCAGGGCTCGTGGATTGATCGAAAGGGATCGAGCGGCCGACGGAGATTTTCAGCTTTCCAGAGCGGAACCAGCGCTCGCGTCCGGTTCTCATAGCGCCCATGCCCGACATGGCGATGGGCAAAACGCTGGTCTTCGATTCCGCCACGAGCAGGCCGATGCCGGATCGAAACGGCTGCAGGATGCCTTCTTCTGAGAGGCGTCCTTCGGGAAAAACCAACACGTTGAAGCCGTGGTCGAGGGCTTCTCCTGCGAATTGAAAGCTACGCCGGAAGCCCGCACTGCGCGGCAGGGGAAACACATTGAAAAGCGTAGTGACGAGTAGCCAGCTAATCGGGCCGAGCAGATTCGCAACCCATGAGCCTTGATTGCGGCGCTTGCGCATGTCATGCAAGAGGTCCGCAGCCATAGCTGTGGCGGCGCGGCGGCGCACGGTGCCGGGTAGAGCATAGAGGACCAGCGGGACGTCGTAGATGCTGACGTGGTTGGCGATGAGCAGCAGCGGCGTTTCGGGCGGCGACGCGGATTCGCGATGAACTGAGGGATCTGCGAGCAGCCGGACAAGCGGTCGAAGAACACATTCGAGAAAAGCGACGCGCACGGCGCGTATCGGCCAGGTCCAAGTCCAGCGAGGGTAGATGTCGTGCCGAGGCGCCGGTTGCGCCAAATGCGCTTCGGGTGAAGCGAGTGCCGAGGCAGCAGCGGTGTCGAAGCCGAGAACGCGGCGCAGATCGCCGAGAGTGGCGGCCCGTTCGAGTGCAGTATCGCTCAGCGTGACGCCGAGCGTTTGCTCGAGATCAGCTTGCAATTGCACACGTCCGAGGCTGTCGAGTTGTAGGTCTTCCTGAAGGCGGGCGTCGTCTCCGGTTTTTTGCGGGCGTGCTCTGGTGATGGCGAGGACGCGCGCGAGGAGCGGGGCAGAGGTGCCTGCCGCGGTTTCGTCCGGGCGCTGCGCGTTCAACCACTCGGTGACTTTGCGCCGTTGTACTTTTCCAGTGGATGTGCGGGGCAGATCGAGTTCGGGCCAGATGCGCCACATTCGTACGCGCTGGTAGTCGGCGAGTCTGGAGTTTGCTGCGACGACTGCTTGCTCAGCCTGCTGGTGCGAGCCGCGAAAGAGGAGTGCCGCAGCGGGTTCGGTTCCCGAGGCGGTTAGCAGGGGAACGACGGCGGAGGTTTCGACTCCCGGCTGGGCATTCAGCGCGGCTTCCACGTCTTCCGGATGCACATTGAGTCCGGCAGGAGTGACGATTACCTGGCTTTTGCGGCCGAGGAAGTGCAGGCGACCTTCTTCATCTTTGCGCGCGAGATCGCCGGTGGCGAGCCAGGGCGATTTCGTCTGGTGCAATGCTCCATTGCGCCAGGTTGATGTAGAGACCATATCGCCGCGCACAACAATTTCGCCGTCGTCGCGGATTTCGACGTCGCGGCCGGGCAGCACTTTGCCTATGGTTCCTTTGCCAATCTTGAAGGGATGATTGAGGGAAATGAGGGCTGCGGTTTCCGTCATTCCATAGCCCTGGATGAGCGCGAAACCGAGTGTGTTCCAGAAGGATTCGAGATCTCCAGGCAGCGAGGCGCCTCCGCAGACGAAGGCCCAGAACTTGAGACCGAAGCGGCGGTGAATGCGACGGTAGCGCCACCAGCGCTTCCAGATTGTCGCGCCCTGCGCGGCTTTGATGGAGGCGGGCAGGTCTGGATTATCTGCGATGAGCAGGTCGCGAAGCAGTGTGAGAACGCGCGGGACGCAGGCCAGGATGGAAATCCGCTCGCGGTGTGCTGTTTCCATGAGCCGCTGCGACTGCAGGCGCGATTCGAAGTGAAGTTCGGCGGCTAGGAGTGGGGGAATCCACAGGCCCATGAACTGGCCGAACACGTGGCTGAGTGGAAGCGTGTGCAGGATGCGGACGGGATGAATCCAGCGCTCGTATTTGAGGTACTTGGGAACTTCGCGCTCGATTGGAGCGAGGCTGGCCAGGATGTTGCGATGAGTGTGCACAACGCCTTTGGGTTCCGCAGTGGTACCGGAGGTGAAGAGAATCTGCACAGGACTTTCAGCCGTGACCGCAGGATCGACGGGTACGGGCTTTGACGATGCGGGCAGAGTGGATTGGAAGTCCTCGAAGGCGATTGCCGGTGTGCTGGACGCGAGGCGCTGGAGAAGTTCAGAGTCGCCGACCAGGAGCCGCGGAGTGGTTTCTTCGATGACCCGACGCGCGAAGTCCAGGCCGCCCGCGGCATCAAGTGGCACGCAGATGACGCCGCGCAGTATGCAGCCGAAGAACGCAGCGATCCACTCGACGCCGTTCTGCCCCCAGATAATGACGCGCTCACCGGAGTGGATTTGGCGTTGAATGAGAACTTGAGCGAAGCGGTCCGCGAGTGCGGCGAGATCGGCATAGCTGGAGACAAGCTTGCGATTCCCGCGATGGCTGACAATGGCCATGTTGTCGCCATGCCGGCGGAAATCGTCAACGATCGTTGCCAGGTGAGGCCGCATTCGCCTTCACTCCAGTCAGGGATTAGCAATTCTATACGCGGGCAAAGTCGATGTATCCGCGCTCGGGATTTGTATGAACCAGTTGCACATTCAGACGGTCTCCAACGTCCAATCCTTGCTGGCCACGGACGAGCATTCCTTCCACATGTGGCGCCAGTGTGCGGACGAAGGTCCCATTTGGTGTGACGCCGGTGACGAGCGCGCGAAACTTCTCGCCAATACGGTTTTGCATCGCGACGGCCGCGATGCGCTTTTGCATTTCGCGCTCGAGTTTCCGCTCCTCAGCTGACTTGTTTGTGCAGTTGAGAGCGATGGCGGAGAGTTCGTCGTCAGAGTACGGCGTTGGCTTGCCCGCCACCATGGCTTTGATCAGCCGCTGGGTGACGAGATCGGGATAGCGGCGGTTGGGCGCGGTGGAGTGGGTGTAGTCGTCGACGGCGAGGCCGAAATGTCCCTGCGGTGGGTCGCCGGGGCGCTCCAGCACATACTCGCCGGGACCGAGCAGTTTGACGATGCCAAGAGACAGATCGGCGAAATGATCAGGATCAACTTTTTTGCGCTCCAGAAGGAAATCGTTGAGAGCTTTTGAGTCGGGCGTCGGCGGCAGCTTCCATCCACGAGAATCGGCAAGGGTGACGATGCGGTCCCAGCGCTTTGGCGTGCGAACGATTCTCCGAATTGAGGAAATTTTATTGGCCAGGAGAGTTCGCGCGACTACGCCGTTGGCGGCGATCATGAAATCTTCAATCAGATCAGTAGCGGAGTTGCGGTGCTGCGCTTCAAGATCGATGGCCTTGTTCGTCATGATCGCGTGGGTCTCAATGGTTTCAATATTGAGGGCGCCATGCTTGAATCGCTGCTCGCGCAGGCGCTGTGCGGCCGCGTTCTGTAGCTTGAGTTGCATCTGCAGCTCCTGGGATGCGGCGACCTTGGGGGGCGGGTCGGCTTTTCCGTCAAGCCATGCGCCTACGCTGTTGTAGGCAAGCTGCGCTTTGTTGTTGACGAGCGCGGGATAGATCTTGCTGGAGTCGATGCAGCTTTCTATCGTGCAGGAGTTTGCTTCGAGTGTGTACTCGGTGACCATGCATACGCGATCCTGGCCTTCGAGCAGAGACGTAAGGCCGGTGGAGAGCTCGTCGGGAAGCATGGAGAAGTTCTTCACGCCGGTATAGATGGTGACGGTTTCCAAAGCGGCGTGCTGGTCGATGGCAGATCCCTTCGGAACATAGGCGTCGACGTCGGCGATGCCTATGAGGATGCGCACGCTCCCGTTCGGGAGCGCCTCAGCATATTCGATCTGGTCGAGATCGCGTGAGGTGTCGTTGTCGATGGAAGACCAGAGCAGCTGGCGAAGATCCTGTATGGAAGCCGGTGGCTGGGGCGGATGCGCCTTCAGCGCAGCGAGCTCCTGTTGCACCTGAGGCGGGTAGTCAGGCTCGAAGCCGTGGTCGATCATGGACTGGCGTGCTGCGGCTTCAAGATTAAACGGCGGATGCGAGCTCATAAGCCTCCATATGAGATGAAAGTCCACCGTAGCATGAGTGGAGCGGCGGCGCATCCAAACGGCGCACTGGGGAGAAGCGGGTGGCTCGGTAGATAGGATTTCAAAAAGTTGTCAAGAGTTTGGGTACGGAAGCTGCTGATTTGTAAGTAGTTGTTGATGTCCGGTGAGTTTTTGGGAATTCTTATAATAAAGATATGGGGTAAATGAAGCGTGGCGAATGCCGCGCTTTTTGATTTTTGGGGTGCAAAAAGCCGCTCTCGGGAGCGGCTTTTTCTATGAAAGGAGATTGGGGGTGGTTGGAAACCTCGCAATACGATACAGCGCGCGTGCTCATGCGCTGCTTGTTGGGTGGAATTCGCTGGCCGCAGCTTACGTAGGCAGCGCAGATTTTCGCAACGCAGTAGCTGCGCTGGCAAAAAACCTGCACGTTCCGCTGTGGACGCTGGCGCTTTTCACCGGGCTCGTAAATTTGACAGTCAGCTATCGGAACTGGGAGCGGCAGAAGTAAACATGAACCTTGAAAACCGGGCGCTTACCGCGCCAGAAAGAGAAGCAGCATGGCAGGATTCAAGAGCATTTTGAGTGACATTGGCAGGGGGCTGAAGAAGTTTTTCGACGTTGCAGTGAAGGCGGCTGAGGTGGCTACCCCATTTGTGGATGTGGCGTTCCCCGGCGTGGGCGCTCTGTATACGGCGACGGTTGCAGCGGCGGCGCAGGCGGAGGCTGCGGCAGTGGCTGCGGGCCAGCAGAACGGCTCGGGCCCGCAGAAGCTGGCAATGGTAGTTTCGGCTATTGAAAAGCAGTTCAACGATTATGCCGCGGTCAACGGGATTTCCAATGTGACCGTCTCGATGATCGAGAACTGGGTTAACGCGGTAGTGGCCAGCTTGAACGCCATCCCAGCGGCGCAGCAGCAGGCATCGTAATTGGCTGCGCACGTTGAGTCAGTCGCGACGTCGGCGCTGACGAGGGTCACGAAGGGCGAGTTCTATGAACGGATTCGCCCCGGCGACCTGATTTTTTGCTCGGGTCGCGAGGCCGTTTCACAAGCGATTCAGCGCGAGACACATTCGCCGTGGTCGCATGTGCTGATGGCGTGGACTCCCGGTAGCTGGGCAGGCCGGTGGTTGACGCTGGAAGCGACGTTTGGTCGCGGCGTGCATGTGGGGCTGCTGGCCGACTACCTGGACGGTTACGACGGCGATGTGGCGCTGGCGCGACGTTCTGTGCTGACGCAGGCGATGGTCCAGGCGGAACTGGCGCGGGGCTTCTCCCTGCTGGATGACGGCTACGACTGGCAACAAGAGGTGAGCATTGCCGCACGCAAGCTGGTGAAGGCATTGCCGCTGCTGCAGCCCAAGCAGGAGATGTATTGCTCCGGGTTGCAGTATGCGATGAGTCTGGCAACACCGTACCCATTGCAGAGGCCGCTGGCGAACTTCCCCACGCCGGAGGACAACTGGATGGATGCAACGGTGGTGCCTGTATGCGCTCTGTCCAGAGCCGCATGACAAGGGGCGCCCGGGAGTAGATCAATCCCGGGCCCTTTCTCCTTTTTGCAAACTAATTTTTATAGGGATCGCTTTTCAAACCCGCTCAGTGCGGCTAGCACCTGCTGACTGTGGTGCGCAGGGTCAACGCCAGTCCATACCTTGACGATTTCGCCATGCGGGTTGATGAGGAATGTGGTGCGCTTAGCGATCTTGAAAGGGCCAAAGGCGCCGAGATCACCGTATTGCTGGACAACTTTCTTATCCTCATCGCTGAGAAGCGTGAAGGTAAGACTGTCTTTCGCGCAGAACTCCTTATGGCTTGCGACGGAGTCAACACTGACCCCGAGGATGACAGCGTTGGCAGCCTTATACCGTGCAAGGTCCTGCTCGAAGTTGTGGGCTTCCATGGTGCAGCCTGAGGTCATGTCCTTGGGGTAAAAGTAGAGTACGACCCATTTGCCACGGTATTGATCGAGGCTAACGGGCGTGCCATGCTGCGTGGGAAGGCTGAAGTTCGGTGCTTGCTGGCCGACCTGCGGCATTGGGCTATTGCCGTTGTCGGCGAATCCGCGGATCGCGTAGCCGCCGAGGGCCACTGCGGCGACGGCGGCAATGACGAGTGTAAGTTTCGACATAGGGCGAGGCTCCTTAGTTAATTCCAAAACGAAACATTATCTATTTTCGTAAGCAACAATCGCAATTCCTGCAGCGTTAGCAATTGTCATCAGATTGTCGTGATCGAAGATGAGGGTGCGATGCGCTTCGATGGCCAAGCACGTGGCGCCCGCCCTCTGCATTGTTTCGATGGTGCGAACGCCGATTACAGGGACATCGAAACGCATATCCTGATTTGGTTTGGCGATTTTGACGACGGTGAGGGAACGGTCGAGTGTGGAGGCTTCATCGGTAAGGGATCGCATGAGCGCACCGGCGCGCTCGATCGCGGCGTCAGTGCCCTCCATCGCTTCAATGGCGACGCATGCTTGTGAGGCGATGACGACGGTTTGCCCAATGTCGAATGCGGCGATGGACCTGGCGACTTCCCGGCCGTAGGCGATGTCGAGTTGCTCCTGTTCGGATGGCGCGCGTGCGGTCATGACACCTGGTTTGGCGAGCAGCGGCTCGAGGTATGAAGTGGAAGAAATAAGGTCGATACCCTCATCGGCCAGCACTTTGGCTACAGCGCCGAGGAGCATGTCCGTGTTCCGAGTGCGCAGCGAAAGCAGCAACTTCGCGAGTCTCCAGTCGGGCCGAATGCTGGAGAAGATCTGCTTATGTTTAACCTGGCCGGCCATCACGGCTTTTGACACGCCCTCCTGCCGAAAGGTTTCAATCAATCGGGACAATTCGCCGAGCGAGAGCCAGTGAACACGAATCCCGGCGTCGGCAGCGGCGCGCTCGTTCATATCAGGATCAGTTTCTTCTTTGATCGCGGCAACGATGACTTCTTCGCCATGGGCGCGCGCGGCATCGAGAAGTAGAAAAGGAAAGCGTCCGTTGCCGGCAATGAGTCCGAGCTTCATGGCCGCTACTTGAGGACTCCGCGGTCGGAGCTTTCGATGAAGCGGATGAGGTAGGCGACGTCTTCTGTCGCGATGCCCTCCTCTTTCATCTTTTCAATGGCTTGAGAAGTATTCAATTTGGAAGCTTGCAGCAGACGGTAGGCCTGCTGGACGGCACGGAGGCGGTCGCGATCAAAGCCGCGTCGCTCGAGTCCGACCTTGTTCAGCCCGTAGGCGCGAGTCTCGCGTTTCGCCGATGTGAGTGAATAGGGCAGGACGTCCTGCGTGACAGTGGTGCCGCCGCCGGTGTAGGCGTATTTGCCGATACGACAGTATTGATGCACCTGATTCAGCGCGCCGACTGTGGCGTAGTCCTCAACGATGACGTGGCCGGCGAGCGTGGCCGAGTTGGCCAGGATGCAGCCGTCGCCGATTACGCTGTCGTGGCCGATATGTGAATAAGCCATGATGAGGCATCCGCTGCCGATGCGCGTTGTGCCACCGCCACCCGTGGTTCCACGCGAAATGGTGACGCACTCGCGGATGACATTGTCGTCGCCGAGGGTCGCACCGGTAGGCTCGCCTTTGTACTTCAAGTCCTGAGGTGCGATGCCCACGCAGGCGAATGAGAAAAAGCGGTTGCGTGCCCCGGCTTTCAGGTGTCCATCGAGCACAACGTGCGAAACCAACTCACAGTCTTCACCGAGAACCACGTCGGGTCCGATGGTGCAATACGGGCCGACGGTGCAGGACGCCGGAATGGCGGCGCCGGGAGCGATGATGGCGGTTGGGTGAATGCTCACTCGGCGCTCACGGGCTCCGTGGAAGGTGCGGTAATGGCAGGCGCCTCAGGGCTGCGGGGCACAAGCTGGCACATTACTGTGGCCTCACAGGCGAGCTTCCCTTCAACGGTGACCTTGCCTTCCATTTTGACGGCACGCGGTCGCCAGTTGATCACGTTGACCTCAATGCGAAGCTGATCGCCAGGAACAACGGGGCGGCGAAACTTGGCACGCTCGATGCTGGTGAAGACCATCAGCTTGTTTTCGCGGTCTGGAATTTCGGTAAGCAAAAGCGCGCCGCCCGCCTGCGCAATGGATTCGACGATGAGGACGCCGGGCATGATTGGGAAATTGGGGAAATGTCCCGCGAAGAAAGGCTCATTTATGGTCACGTTTTTCAACGCGACAATGCGCTTCTTACGCTCGATCTCCATGAGCCGGTCAATGAGCAAAAAAGGGAAGCGGTGCGGCAGGATGGCCATGATGTCGCCGATATCCAGAACCTGCTTGCCGTCGAGAATAGGGTTGGGAGTGTCCATGGTTGCCAAACCATTATAGAGAATTGACGTCAGCTATTCTGCGCTCTCTCTTTCAGCGCCGGGTGCCTGGACGGCTAATCTCAGCGCCCGAGAGCGAGCGCGGGATCGGCAGAGAGAGCTTCTGCAGCAAATTCTCCAGATTGAAATTTGGGCCATGCGGCGGCGGCGATCATAGCAGCGTTGTCGGTGGAGAGCGCGAGTGACGGGAATGCGATGGGAAGCCCGTGCTCGGCAGCTTCCGCAGTGAAGCGCACGCGGAGCTCGCGATTGGCGGCAACTCCTCCGGAGACGATGAGGCTGGCCGCGCCCAAGCTTTCCGCAGCGCGAAAGGTTTTGCGGCGAAGGTCGTCAACAACGGCGCGCTGGAAGGACGCGATGAGATCGAGGGTTTTGCGGTCGAAGAATGGGAGAGCTTCTGAAGCTCGCATGCCCGGAAGCTCCACGAGCTTGCTGCGCCGTTCCTCGATGGCGGCATGCATGTCGTGTAGCTGCGTGTATCGCAGCACAGCGGTTTTGATGCCGCTGAACGAGAAGAAGGTGGAAGCTTCGGTTGCCGCGGCAGCATCTTTGCGGTGTGCCTTTGGCTTGACCTGCGCAAAGGAGAAGGGTACGGCGTTTGGGTTGCCGTGCGGAGCCAGAGCGTCAATCCAGGGACCGCCCGGATAGCCAAGGCCGAGGAGCTTGGCGACCTTATCGAAGGCTTCTCCGGCTGCGTCATCGAGGGTGCGGCCAACGTTGCGGTAGGTCCAGACGCCGCCGTTGTGGCGGGCCAGATAGAGATGGGTATGTCCGCCGGAGACGACGAGTGCCAGCGCAGGGAGCGCGAGCGGTTCGGGGCGTCGGCAATGCTCCAGCAATACGGCGTGGATATGGCCTTCCAGATGGTTTACGGCGATAAGCGGCTTATTGAGCGAGAAGGCAAGCGCTTTGGCGTAGCTGATGCCGACGAGCAAGGCGCCCGCCAGACCCGGGCCTTCAGTAATCGCTATCGCGGCAAGGTCCCCAAATCCGACTTGCGCTTGGCGGAGCGCCGCCCGCACGACGGGAACAATATTGCGGAGGTGTTCGCGCGAGGCGAGTTCCGGAACAACTCCGCCGTAGCGCGAGTGAGTGGCGATTTGTGAAGCGACGACATTGGAGAGCGTTTCGGCGCCCAGACCGACGACCGCCGCTGCAGTTTCATCGCAGGAGCTCTCTATGCCCAGAATCAATCCGCGTTTGAGTACGTCGCGCATTCCATTCTCTATAGTAGACAGGTGGAAAAGACCCTTGCCCAAATCGCGGCTGAAAGCATCGTAGAGCGCCTGCGCGCAGGCGGTCATGAGGCTTATTTTGCCGGAGGATGCGTGCGCGACCTGCTGCTGGGCCACGCGCCGGCAGATTTCGATGTGGCAACCAGTGCGCGTCCGGAGAGGGTGGTAAAGCTGTTTCCAAGAACCTTCGCTGTCGGCGCGCATTTTGGAGTGATCCTGGTGTGCGACGAGCTGGATGGGCGCGAGATTGTGACGGAAGTAGCTACGTTCCGCAGCGACGGGGCGTATTCCGATGGCCGCCGGCCCGACTCGGTGCGGTTTTCCGACCGGCCCGAAGAAGATGTGGTCCGGCGCGACTTCACTATCAATGGAATGCTGTTTGATCCGCAGATGGAGCGAGTGCTTGATTTTGTAGGCGGGCGCGAAGACCTGAAAGCGAAGCTCGTTCGCGCGATCGGGGACCCCACACAGCGATTTGAAGAAGACAAGCTGCGCATGCTTCGAGGAGTTCGTTTTGCGGCGCGATTCGAATTTGCAATTGAGCCGCGTACGGAAGCGGCTATGCGGGCCCACGCCGCGCAGTTGCATCAGGTGAGCCGCGAGCGCGTGCGCGACGAATTGACGCGGATGCTGACGGAGGGGCATGCCCGGCGGGCGTTTGAACTGCTGGATCGAACAGAGGTGTTGACGCAGGTGCTTCCGGAGATTGATCGCCTGCACGGAGTCGAGCAGCCGCCGGAGTTTCATCCCGAAGGTGACGTCTGGACGCACACACTGATGCTGCTCGGGCAATTGCCGGCGGGCGCATCTCCTACCCTGGCATGGGGTGCTCTGCTGCACGACGTGGGCAAGCCGGCGACTTTCCAGCCGGGGCCGGGTCGGATTCGCTTCAACGGCCATGTGGAGATTGGAGTAAAGATTGCCGAGGACATTTGCCGTCGGCTCCGCTTCTCTAATGAGGAGGCGGCGCAGATTACCGCGCTGGTAGAAAATCACATGCGTTTCGGCGATGTAAAGCGGATGAAGGACTCGACGCTGAAGCGGTTCTTCCGGTTGAATGATTTCCCTGAGCATCTGGCTTTGCATCGCATGGACTGCCTGGCGAGCCACGGAGGCCTCGAGCTTTACGATTTCGCAAAGTCAAAATTCGAGGCAATACCGACTGAGGAGGTTCGCCCGGAACTACTTTTGAACGGGCGGGATCTGATTGAAGCCGGGTATAAGCCGGGGCCGGAATTCAAGCGTATGCTCGCGATTGCAGAGGACGCGCAGCTCGAGGGGCGGATCCACTCGAAGCAAGAGGCACTGGCACTGATTGCCGCTGAGAAAAACGATTAGGGCTGTCTACTCAGTCACGACGGCTTTTACCAGGTTGCGCGGCGCATCGACGTTCACGCCATTCAAAATCGCAGTGAAATAGGCGAAAAGCTGGAGCGGCACGACCTCGAGCAGTGGCAGCAGAAACTCGTCCGCATTAGGCACCGAGACCGAATAGCGGCTTAGGTTCACGGCGTCTTCATCGCCTTCGGTAACGATAGAGAAAATCGTTGCGCCCTGTGCGTGCATGTCGCGCATCAACTGCAGCGTCTTCTGGTAGCGAAGCACGGAGTCAGGATCTTCCTTGTCATAGGTCGCAATGATTACGAGTGGAGCGTCGGCGCTGACAAGCGCGTTGGGACCGTGCTTCAGCTCCCCGGCCGGATACCCCTCAGCCTGCATGTAGGCGGATTCTTTCAACTTGAGCGCGCCTTCGCGGGCAATGGCGTAATGAATGGCACGGCCCAGATAGAGGAAGCCCTTTGCCGAGCAGGTCTGCTTGGCTATTTCGCTGATCTGCGACTCCCAGGAGGGTAAAGCAGCTTGAAGCTGGTCGGGCAGTGCTTTCAGCCGCTGAAGATGGGCGGAGACAGCCTGTGAAGTCATGCGCCCACCGAGTCGCGCAACATAAAGCGTGAGCAAATACAGGACCGCCAACTGTGTGGTGAAGCTTTTGGTGGCGGGTATGGCTTTTTCCTTGCCGGCAAGGGTCGGCAGCGACGAGTCCGCTTCGCGGGCCATGGTGGACCCGACATTGTTTGTGATAGCGACGGTAGCGAGCCCGCGAGCGCGCGCTTCGCGAAGTGCGGCGAGGGTGTCTGCGGTTTCGCCGGATTGCGAAATTACGAGCACACCGGGGTCGTGGAGGGTATGGGTGGACCGATAGCTGTATTCGCTGGCATACTCCACGTCCACAGCGAGGCCAGCATAGTCCTCCAGCATGATTTCTCCGGCAAGCCCGGCGTGGCGGCTCGATCCGCTGGCCGCGATAACAAGGCGCTGGCGTCCGCGAAATATTTCGGCGATGTTGGGGAACGCCTCAGCGTTGAGTGTGCCGTTCGAGCTGTAACGCTCAATAGTGTCAGTAAGGGTGCCCGGTTGCTCATAGATTTCCCGAAGCATGTCGTGGGGAAAAGTGCGCGAGTTGGAGGCCTGCGGCATAGATTCGCTCATCTTTCAGCAAATTACTCTTGAAATGCGATTGGCGTCGTTGTATATACGACTATACCTTATCCGGGTGGCCAGCTTGCGCCGTTCGAGACTGACAAATCGCCTCAGCAAACCGCGCCGCAATGGACTGCGGGCTGGTAATGGCCGAGCCCACGACCACTGCGAAAGCGCCGAGGTCGAGAGCGCGGCGGGCATCTTGCGGCTGCGAAATATGTCCTTCAACAATGAGGGGAATGCGCAGGGTACCCGCCAGGTTTTCAACCAATTCCCAATTTACGGAGCGCGCCCCGGCTGTTTGTGGCGTGAACCCGTAGAGAGTGGTCGCGACGGCGTTCGCGCCGGCCGCTGCTGCAGCAAGGGCCTCGTCCTGGGTGGCAATATCAGCGAGCACGGGCAAGGCCAATTCCGAGTGGATGCGCGCGATCAACTCCGGCCATGGCTGGGCAAGCGGATGGCGGGCTGCGGTGCAATCAAGCGCGATGACATCGGCCCCGGCATTTGCGATGGCACTCGCAACAGCAAAATCGGGCGTGATGGAAACGTCATCCCCGAATCTCTTCTTTTCGATTCCGATGATGGGCAGCGTCGTAACTTGGCGGAAAGCGGCAATGGAGTCCGAGCCGTTGGCCCGGAGACCTGCGGCGCCGCCGCGTCTCGCGGAGGCGGCCATGCGGGCCAGAGTGTCAATATGATGGAGTGGGTCTCCTACGGCGGCCTGGCAAGAAACAATGAGGCGGCCCTTAAGCGAGGCTGGAAAAGGTATGCCGGTCATGGCGACGGATTCTTCCATCTAGAATCGTTCAAGCAATAGTAACGGCATGAGGCCAACGAAAGCGCAGTCCTGCGGCTTGGAGCGGAAATATAGTGAGTAATTTACGGGTGTCCAAAAAGAGCGCGATAGAAAACTCGAACAAGAGCGCCGTGCAGCCGCTCGATAAAGCTGGATTTATTCCGCTCTATTACCAGATTCAGCGCGCTTTAATGGAGAAGATACAATCGGGCGCGTTGAGGGAGGGTGATTCTCTTGCTTCAGAAGAGGAACTCTCGCGTACCTACCAGGTGAGCCGGATGACAGCGCGTCAGGCGCTGCACGGATTGAAGACAAATGGATATGCATTCAGCGAGAAGGGACGCGGAACCTTCGTAACGCGTCCCAAGCTGGAAAAAAACATCATGCACCTGCAGGGCTTTACGGAAGACATGCGGCAGCGGGGCATGAAGGCGAGTTCCCGGCTATTGGAACAATCGGTGGTGGATGTAGATGAGGAGCTTGGGGAGAAACTGAGGCTCAATTCCGGCGATCAGGTGATGCTGTTGCGGCGCCTTAGACTTGCAGACGGCATCCCGATGGCACTTGAAGAGTCGCGTGTTCCTCTCCGGCAGTTTCCCGGGCTCGAGCGCATGGACTTTACCACGCACTCACTTTACGCAACGTTGCGCGAGAAGTATGGCGTACGTATCGGATACGCGGACGAGATCATCGAGGCGCTTCCCGCAACGCGCGATGAAGCAGAGTTGTTGACGATTCCGAACAGGTCCAGCATTCTTTCGATCAGCCGGATCATTCTCACCGCACAGGAAACGCCGATTGAGGCGGCATGTTCGCGATACCGTGGCGACCGCTACCGCGCGCTAATTCGCGTGCCGATGACGGCAATTGAATAGGCCAAGCGTCAACTCGAACTAGTCACAGCCGTTCAGCTTTTGTAAAATTGTTTTCGATGCACTGAATCACGTGCAGCGCGTACGTATACCTCCGCAAGAAACTACCTAAACCCTGTTAAACTAAGCCTTCGCGTTCTCTTTCGTCCTCGTCTCTCGTTAGCCACCAAACAAGCTGGAACGCTGTTCCCGGAAAGGAAAACCAATGAGTCGGGAATGGTTGCGGGCAAAATACAGCGCAGGAGTTGGACTTCTGTTGTTTTTGTTGTTGCCCGGCCTCGCATTCGCGGACGGTCCACAGGCCACGCCCAATATATTTGCGCCGGCGTCCACGCCTGCGAGTGACATCTCCCATCTTGCGATTTTTGCGCTCTCCGTTACCGCCGGAATTTTTGTTGTCGTGGGCGGTCTCCTGGCCTTTGCTGTAATTCGATTCCGCGACCGCGGAGACAAGAGTGACAAGCGCGAACCGGCGCAAATCTATGGCAGCAATCAGATCGAGCTGGCATGGACAGTCGTTCCAATTCTGATCGTCGTGGTGCTATTTCTGACCACTGCACGCATGATTTTTGCGATTCAAGATGCTCCCAAGCCTCCGCACGCCGTTGACGTGACGGTGGTGGGGCATCAGTTCTGGTGGGAGTACCGCTATCCGAAGCTTGGTATTACCACGGCGAACGAGCTGCATGTTCCCCTGAGCAGCGACAAGCAACCGCAGCCAACCTATCTGAAGCTGCTCTCAGCGGACGTGGTTCACAGCTTCTGGGTACCGCAGCTTGCCGGCAAGACAGATGTAATTCCTAACCACGAGAATCTGACATGGATTGATCCAAAGGCTCCGGGGCTGTATGTCGGGCAGTGCGCACAGTTCTGCGGCATTGAACATGCGGACATGCTGCTGCGCGTTTATGTGGATACTCCCGAACAGTTTGCTGCGTGGGTGAAGAACCAGCAGGAACCAGCGGTGCAGGATCCCACAGTCGCGGAGGGGCGCCGCGTATTCGAGACGCAGGCCTGCATGAATTGCCACACGATTCGCGGGACGGCTGCTACGGGTCGTTTTGGGCCGGACCTTACGCATTTGATGAGCCGCGAGACTCTAGCGTCCGGTGTGATTCCGAATACGCCCGCGAATCTGCGGCAGTGGATCGAAAACCCCGACACCTTTAAGCCGGGCGCGCTTATGCCGGCGATGCAACTCACCGACCAGCAACTCGACGAAGTAACGGCTTATTTAGAGACATTGAAATAGGGAAGAGTGATGGCAGACCATACATTACCCATTGGAGGCACTCTCGACGTCACGCCGGAACGGCTTTCGAGGCCCACGTTCTTAGAGTGGGTCACGGACTGGGTAACGACGGTTGACCACAAAAAGCTCGGGCTGATGTACATCATCTACTCGGTCGTCTTTCTCCTCGTAGGAGGAGCTGAGGCGATGGCGATTCGCATCCAGTTGATGTTCCCGAACAGCCATTTCGTTGCGCCCGACACTTACAACCGCCTGTTCACCATGCACGGCACCACCATGGTGTTCTTAATGGGCATGCCGTTCCTTTTCGGCCTTGCGAACTACGTTATGCCGCTCCAGATTGGAGCGCGCGATATGGCTTTTCCGCGGTTGAATGCCTTCAGCTTCTGGCTGACAGCGTTCGGCGGCCTCATGCTCTACTACAGCTTCATCGGTGGCAGCGGACTCTACGGTGTTGGCAATGCGCCTGACGTGACCTGGTGGTTCTACGCGCCACTCACATCCCGAGCCTTCTCGCCGGGTCACGGCGTAGATTACTGGGCGCTGTCACTGATCGTATCCGGCATCGGAACCCTCGGCTTCGCTATCAATACGCTCGCCACAGTGTTTTCCATGCGCTGCAAAGGCATGACGCTCCTGCGCATGCCGCTGTTTTCGTGGGTTGTGACGGTGGCTAGTGGACTGCTGCTCATCACCATTACCCCTCTGACCGCTGCGCAGATCATGCTGACGATCGACCGTTATCTGGGCGGGCACTTCTTTGATACGCAGGCGGGCGGCTCGGCAGTGGTGTGGATGCACTTCTTCTGGATTTTTGGACATCCGGAAGTGTATGTGCTCGTCTTCCCCGCGTTCGCCATCGCGAACGAAGTGATTCCGGTGTTTTCGCGGAAGGCCATCTTTGGATATCCGGCAATGGTCGCGGCGACGGTGGGAATCGCGTTCATCAGCATGGGCGTGTGGGCCCACCACATGTTCACCGTCGGCATGACGTCGGTTTCGAACACCTTCTTCGTACTTTCTACTGAACTGGTTGGTGTGCCTACCGGCATTAAGATTTTCAACTGGCTCGCGACGATGTGGGGCGGCAAAATCCGCTTCAAAACGCCGATGCTTTTCCTGACAGCATTCCTGTTCCAATTTCTTATCGCCGGACTCACCGGAATCATTTTGTCGATTGCCCCGTTCGATTGGCAGCTTCACA
This sequence comes from Acidobacteriaceae bacterium, assembly GCA_035945555.1. Lineage (GTDB taxonomy): Bacteria > Acidobacteriota > Terriglobia > Terriglobales > Acidobacteriaceae > Silvibacterium. The sequence goes on along the minus strand of DASZAG010000067.1, from coordinate 4,895 downwards.
ATTCCTACTTCGTCATTGCGCACTTCCATTACATGCTGGTGGGCGCCATCATCTTCGCCGTGTCGGGAGGCTTTTATTACTGGTATCCCAAGGCGACGGGACGCATGATGAGCGAAACGATTGGGAAATGGCACTTCTGGCTCTTTCTCATCGGCTTCCACGTGACGTTTGACACCATGCACTTTGTTGGTCTGGAAGGAATGCCGCGGTCCATCTATTCCTATCCGGCCGATCGCGGATGGCAGCACCTCAACGTGATTATTTCCATCGGCGGATTCATCCAGGCCATCGCCATGCTGCTGTTCGCCTATAACCTCATCTGGTCGTTGCGTAAAGGAGAGGTGGCCGGTAATGATCCGTGGGATGCCTGGACTCTCGAATGGGCCACGTCCTCGCCGCCTCCCGTATATAACTTCGCAGTCGAGCCCGAGGTCCGCAGCAGGCGCCCGCTTTGGGATCTGAAGCACCCCGAAGATCCAGATTGGAAGTACGAATAATGAGCGCCACTACTCTCATCCCGCGCGGGCCGGTAACAACGGAGGAGCAATGGAGCCTGCCTTCACGCGGCAAGATTGCCATGTACTCGCTCATCATCGGCGAGTCGGCGATCTTCACGATCTTCGTCGTTGCATACGTCTTTTACATCGGCAAGAGTCTTTACGGGCCAACGCCCCAGATTCTTGAAGTCCCGGTCCTGAATACGATTTGCCTGCTATCGAGCAGTTTCACGATCTGGCTCTCAGAGCGCGCTCTGGAGCGGAACAAGATGAAGCTGTTTGGGGCGCTGTGGGCGCTCACGCTGGCACTGGGCGCGGTCTTCTTAGTCGGAACAGGTTTTGAATGGTACGACCTGATTTATCACAAGGGTCTTACCATCAGCACCAACCTCTTCGGCACAACGTTCTATTCGCTGGTGGGTCTGCACGCCACGCACGTGGTCTTTGGACTTATCGGGCTGACTACGGTGCTGATTTTCACGCTGATGGGCAAGGTGAAAGAGGAACACTGCGAGCGCATTCAGGTGCTGGCGCTTTACTGGCACTTTGTTGACGCCGTTTGGGTCGTCGTTTTCACCGTCGTTTACATTCTGGGTCGTTAAAGAAATTATGAGCGAAGAAATCAAATCCGGCTCCCATCCTGAAACCATCCACTTGCCTGCGCCCACGGCGTGGCCAATTGTGATGGCGTTCGGCGTGACCATGGGGGTCCTCGGAATTGTCACCAACCTGGGCGTGAGCCTGATGGGCATTGTGCTGGCGCTCGTGGCTGCGGTGGGTTGGTTCCGGCAGGTGCTGCCTCATGAGGCGCATGAGGACGTTCCGGTTGAGGTCCAGCACATCGTGATCGAGACGGAGCGGCCGGAAGTAGAGAAGGTGATCATTGCGGAGCATCATCGCGAGCACTTTCCTTACGAGACGTTTCCAATTTTGTCGGGAATTAAAGGTGGCATTGCCGGTGGGTTTGCAATGATTCCGCCGGCGCTGATCTATGGATACATCAGCCACGGCAGCATCTGGTGGCCAGTGAATCTACTGGGTGGGGCGGGCGTAGCGAACTGGCGAAATCCTTCTGTCGCAGACATCGCACACTTCCACTGGGAGTGGCTCTTTATTGCATGCATCATCCAGGCGGCGGTGAGCATTCTGGTGGGCCTGCTGTATGGCGCGATGCTCCCCATGCTTCCGCGGCACCCGGTAATTCTGGGCGGAATTCTGGCGCCGGTGTTGTGGACGGGCGTAATCCACGCAGTCCTGAACACAATCAATCCCGTGCTCGATCAAAATATCGCGTGGGGTTGGTTCCTGGTATCGCAGATTACATTTGGGCTGGTCGCAGGATGGGTGGTTTCCCGGCAATCGAGAAAGCGAACATCGCAGTCATTGCCTTTTATTATGCGGTTGGGTGTTGAAGCCTCGGGCATGACGCACGGGCACGATGGGGACGAGAAGAAATGAAATATCCCGCTCTTGCATGTTGCGCTCTTTTGCTCGTGGTAATGGGTTGCACGGGGCCGGGTGTCCCGGGACCGGGTATTGAGGTTCCGAATCCCGAGTCGGTCACCAGCTTTAAAACGCTCTATGGCCAGAACTGCGCTGCTTGTCATGGAGAACAGGGGAGCCACGGTGCCGCTTTCGACCTGACCAACCCCACTTATGAGGCGTGGGTGAGCGACGCAACCCTGAAGCAGATAATTGCCAATGGCGAGCCGGGAACGCAGATGCCAGCGTTTGCGAAATCAGCAGGCGGTTTTTTGACTGACCAGCAGGTGGACGCTCTAGTTCACGGCATGCGGACGAACTGGCAGCAGGCGGACGCGCTGAAGGGGCAAACGCCTCCGCCCTACGAGACCACGCTGGAGGGTAATGCAGCCCATGGTCAGCAGGTTTATCAGCAGGCATGCGCGCGCTGCCACCAGAAGGCGTCGCAAAGCATCACGAGTGCGACGTATCTGGCGCTCGTGAATGATCAGACCCTGCGGACGATTATTATCGCGGGTCGCCCGGATATTGGACAGCCGAACTGGCAAGGGGACGTTCCCGCGCACTCGCTGACAGACCAGGAAGTAACGGATGTAGTGGCCTGGCTGGCCTCGCACCGCAGCCAGACGCCGGGGCAGCCATACAAGAATCCGGAATAGAGAAAGATTATGACGAACATCGTACATGAGGAACAGAGGCTCACTCAGGACGACCCGCGCGTTGTGTCGCGCCGCTGGCTGCTGCTGAAGATCGGAGTGGTATTCAATGCGATTGTCGCCGTGGCCATAGCCACGCCGGTGATCGGCTATTTGCTGGGGCCGGTTCGCCGCCGGGGTTTCTACAATTCCTGGATTTCACTTGGGTCGATTGATCAGTTTCCGGTTGGTGAAACGCGCCTCGCCGATTACGTGAATCCCTACAGCGAGCCGTGGGATGGTGCGACGGACAAGACGGCATGCTGGGTTCGACGTATTGCGCCCACGAAGTTCCAGGTATTCGCCATCAACTGCGCGCATCTCGGATGCCCGGTGCGTTGGTTTCCGCAGTCGAAGCTTTTTATGTGTCCTTGCCATGGCGGTGTCTACTATGCCGACGGCGAACGGGCATCGGGGCCGCCGACTCGCGGACTTTTCGAGTACGACTACAAACTTGTGAAGAACCAATTGCACATCAATGCCGGGCAAACGCCCACGCTTTCGAATCCAGCGAGCACCACAACCGCGCTGAACATAATCGGCAGTAAAGGATGCGGCTCATGCGCTGGGTAACGGAAACATATAACTGGTTTGAGCGGCGCCTTCAGATGGAAGGGCCGGTCAAGGATGCGGTTCTGCATCCCGTTCCCCGAGACACGGCCAGCTGGTGGTATGTCTTCGGCAGCGCAGCATTTACGCTGCTCATGCTGCAGGTTGCGACAGGCATATTGCTCGCGATTGTCTATGTCCCCTCGGCCGGACAAGCGTGGAACAGCCTGAACATCCTGAACCATCAACTGCCGCTTGGGTGGTTCCTGCGCGCGATTCACGGATGGGGATCGAACTTCATGGTCGCCGTGGTGCTCATCCACATGGCGCAGGTCTTTCTGTTCGGGTCCTACAAATATCCACGCGAGCTTACCTGGATACTCGGCGTGTTCCTGCTGCTGTTTACGCTAGGCATGGCTTTCACTGGACAGGTGCTGCGGTTTGATCAGGACGCCTATTGGGGATTGGGCATCGGCGCTTCGATCATGGGGCGGGTACCGGTTGTGGGTGGTCAGCTTGTCCACTTTCTACTGGGCGGCCCAATTATCGCCGGGGCCACCCTGACGCGGTTCTTCGCATTGCACGTTTTCGTGATTCCAGGGCTGCTGATTCTGTTCGCTCTTGTCCACGTCTGGATGGTGCTGAAACTGGGCGTGAGCGAGTGGCCGATGCCCGGACGCGCGGTGCGGCGCGAAACCTACGTTGCCGAGTACAACAAGCTGGCGCACGAGGACGGCATTCCATTCGTCCCCGGTGCGTTCTGGAAGGACCTTTTCTTCTCCGCGATTGTCGTAGCGGCAGTCGTGGTCTGCGCGTTTGTGCTGGGGCCCATTGGTCCCACCGGCAAGCCCGACCCGACCATTATCCAGACGGCTCCTAAGCCGGACTTCTTCTTCCTCTGGATATTCGCGATCCTGTCGTACCTTCCGCCCAACCTCGAGACTCCGGCGCTGCTGATTGCGCCGCCGATCATCCTCCTTATCCTCATCGGCCTGCCGTTCTATGCGGGCGAGGGCGAGAAAAACTGGCATCGCCGTCCGGTGGCCGTTCTGGTTCTGATCACAGTTGCGGTGCTCTGGGGAGTGTTCACCCATCTGGGCATGGAAACACCGTGGAGTCCGAAGATGGAGGCGTGGAGCAAGGACACGATTCCGGTGAAGTACCTGCAGAACCTGTCGCCGACCGAGCGACAGGGCGCGGTCATCTTCCAGAACATGCAGTGCCGCAACTGCCACGCAATTGGTGGATTGGGCGGGCAGCGCGGTCCGGCACTTGATGACGTCGCCACGCGGCTGACCGAGGACCAACTGATTCGGCAGGTGTTGCAGGGCGGCGGCAATATGCCGGCCTACGGCAAGAACCTGTCTCCGTCAGAAGTGACGGCGCTGGTAGATTTCCTCGGGACCCTGCACCCGGCGAACCAGCGATCAGCAACGGATGCCGCAGAGGCTGCGGAAAATGGGCCTCCGCCGACATATGAACCGGAGGGTGGGGCGACGCCTCATGGCGCTGCAGGAGCCCCCAACAAACTTGGAGCGGTAGCAGAACCGGGTAACGCACCGATTCCGAGACCGAAGTAGTCGCTGTGTTTCACACTCTATTTGCGGACTGGGACTTCCCACCCGTGGTGTGCAGTCTGCTGGCGCTGGTCGTCATCGTCTACACTGCGGGG
>DASZAG010000066.1:0-3358 GCA_035945555.1 Acidobacteriaceae bacterium | reverse complement strand
AGCGTGCGTTAGTTCCATCAACAGCGCTTCATCCACCAGCAGCCACTCCGCCCCGTGCGACATCCGGAACCGCCGTCCGCCTATCGCCTCGAACGCCATCCCCTGCGCCGACCCAATCGTCGACGCCAGTCGGCAGAACAGCATCCCGCCCGGCCGCAGCACCCGCCACAACCCTCGCACCATCGCCTTCAGTTGCGCCTCATCTTGCGCAAAGTGCAACACCGAGCTGCACACCACCACATCGGTAAACTCATCCGCGAACGGCATCGCCTCCGCTCCCGCCACCTGAAAGTTCTCAGCCGGCAGTCGAGGAGCCAGCTCGCTGGCCATCTTCCGCACCGCCGCCACCGCTTCCGCGCTTACATCCACGCCAAACACTTCATACCCCTCACGCAGCAGATGCTGAATATTCCTCCCGCCGCCGCACCCCGCGTCCACCACACGCATCCCGGGCGAGATATTCCCTCGCAATATCTGATCGAACAAATAGATATCGATCTGCCCAAACTGCTCCTGCAGAGTCATCCCCACCCCTCTCTCATTCGCCACCACTTCAGCCCGGACCGCATCCGAGCCGAAGTTTATACCTTGCGTGTCGGTTTGGCTGAGTGGCCAGCAAGGGCGCATTACTGAACATCAAAAGTAGTGCCCTCGTATCTACTAGGGTCGGCGTATCATCACTCAGAAGACGCGACATCCGGGGCGTCGGCCATGCTGAGAGAGACTCTATGAAACACCTGCCACCTCTATGTTTCTTCCGGCTTTCAGTCGTTGGAGTCATCTGGGCACTCGGGTTGATCTTAGCCGTACTTCCTGCCCTTGCTCAGAATGGAAGCGGAAGTATGAGCCAAAGCCCGCTACCGCAATCGAATCCATCGCCGCGTCAACCTGCCGCTTTGCGATCGTCGAGCAGTCCTTGGGACGAACACGATATGGTCTACGGCAAGACTGGCAAGCCCGATTCCTCAAAAGTCGGCCACGACTATAACTGCCTCCTTCCTCCGCTCGAAGGTTCCGCCCCGTCCACGGTCCGCGTTTCAGAATTGCAGCTTTCAGACAAAACCAAGCGGGAATTCGGCGAAGGCTGCGTAGCGGCGAAGAAAGGAAAGATGAGTGCTGCGGAGCACCACTTCCGGAAGGCGGTGAATCAGTCACCGAAATATTCAATCGCCTGGGTCGTATTGGGTCAGGTGTTGGAAGCGCAGCAGAAGACCAAAGCGGCGAACGTCGCCTGCTCGCAACCGCTGACTGCGGAGTCCAACTATTTGCCATCCTGGCTTTGCCTGGCAGATATCTCCGCGCACACGCAGAATTGGGACAAAGTGCTCTCGCTCAGCAGCCGCGCTCTCGCAATTGACTCCACGACCGTGGCCGTGGCATACGACTACAACGCGGCCGCGTACTTCCATTTGCACAATTTGCCGCAAGCAGAAAAGAGCGCTCTGCGAGCGGTGGAGATCGACAGGAACAATATCGATCCTCGCGTACACTTCCTGCTGGCTCAAATCTACGACGCGAAGGGCGACCGCAACCGCGAGGCTGCTCAACTTCGCGAATACCTGAAGTACGCAAGCAATCCGAATGATATCGCCATGGTCAAGACCTACCTGTCGCAGATCGAGAAGCGGCCGCAATAGATCTTGCCTGGCGTCCATGCTTCCTTGATCGCCGTATCTGGCCCGTGTATCGTTTTGCACTATGTTTGACGCACGCACTCCTGAAGAACGCCGCGCCTACGGGCATTCCCGACGCAAACAGCTCCCGCGCCAGGAACACAATGCCTGGAGTCCCAGCGATCGCCGCACAGACCCTGTCGACGCGATCGCCTCTTCCGCGGTGGGCCGCGTTCCCGCGTTATTGCCCATCAAATGGGAGCGAATGGCCGCTTCGCCCTTTGGCTTTTTCCGCGGAGCCGTGCCCGTCATGGCAGCCGACCTGGCTGTGCTGCCGCATACCGGCATTAATGTCCAAATCTGTGGCGATGCGCATGTTCGTAACCTCGGCGCCTATGCTGCACCCGACGGCCGGCTGCTCTTCGACATCAACGACTTTGACGAGACCATCAGCGGCCCCTTCGAGTGGGATCTCAAGCGCATGGCCACCAGCCTCATCCTCACCGGGCGCGAAACCGGAGCGAAGAACTCCGCATGTTCCAGCGCCGCAGAAGTGTTCCTCGCCTGCTATCGCAAGAGCATGCGCACCTTCGCCCGCATGCCTTTGCTTGAGATCGCCAGGTATCAGGTGCATCGACTGCAGCGCATCACACCCGTGTCTCAAGCGCTGCGCAAAGCCGAACGCGAAACCCCTCAGTCTACTCTCGAGCGTCTCACCATCCCCAACAAGGCCGCCAAAGGCAAGAGCCCTGGGACCACAGTCGTACCACCGCCGCGCATTTTCATCGACTCCAAGCCGCTTCAATACCGCCTGACTTCAGCGCCCGCCCGGCGCATCCTTGACTCCCTCAGTCTCTACAGCCAAACTCTCCTGCCTGACCGCCGTCACTTCCTCCTGCACTACAGGCCGCTCGACGTCGCCTTCCGCGTCGTTGGAACCGGCAGCGTAGGCTTGCGGGATTTCGTCATTTACTTTGAGGGCAACGGTCCCGGCGATCCGCTCTTTCTGCAAATCAAGGAAGAGCCAGGCTCGGCCTATTCGCCATATCTGGGCGATCACGGCCTCGTCCAGCACCACGGGGAACGTGTTGCCGAAGGGCAGCGCGCCATGCAAGTGCAGTCCGATCCATTCCTCGGTTGGACAACCATTCAGAACCGCCATTACTTGGTGCGTCAGCTTGCCGATCACAAAGGAACAATCGACATCGACGATCTAAAAGGCGACGGCCTCACCCAGTACGCCGAGATTTGCGGTGAGCTGCTCGCCCGCGGCCATGCGCGCTCCGGCGATCCGGTCGTGCTCGACGGCTACATCGGCGCGTCAGAAAAGTTCGATCTCGCTGTCGCCGCTTTCGCCCGCGAGTACGCCGATCAAACCGAGCGCGACTACCACACCTTTCTGCGCTCCCGCTTCGCCCCGCACCGGAAGAAAACGGCCGCCAGCACGACGCCTCCAAAGAAGCGCGCCAAACCGAAAACTCGACCCGGAAAAAGCTAGGAGCGCGCAAGCAGAGATCGGAGTTTTCATTTCCTGATTTGGATTTCTGGAACCAATAGCGCGCGCCCCACGTAAGTAGCCTTATGAAATCGATCTGTTGCGTCGCGGGCGTGGCTCTCTTCGTTTGCAATATCGCCGGATTTGCCGAGAAAAATATCCCCTGCAATCGGACTCTGAGTCGCCCTCTGCCGCCCAGAGCCGTGCTGATCATCGATTCGAAGCCTGCAGGACTTGAGATCGTTGGCAC
>DASZAG010000065.1:0-1963 GCA_035945555.1 Acidobacteriaceae bacterium | reverse complement strand
CTTCGACTTCGGCTTGTCGTCACGAATGGCTGTGTACTTGTTGCGCGGCAATACCGGACTGCCTTCTTTCTGTGCGCCATAGGCAGTGCTGATCTGTACCAACTCCGGCTTGGCGGCGATAGTCTTGGCTAAATGCGCCGCGACCTTGGATTGATAACACGTTGGGTCGATGCAGCGGTCGCCCTGCCTGCCGAGGTCATCACCAAACAGCAGCTTGTTGTGTCCGGTCCGCTTGGGGCAATCGGCGCAACTGCCAGCAGCGGGAACTAGCTGCGCGTCCCTCTTGTTGAAGGGCGCATCCTTCAGGATAAGCAGGACGTTGCTATCAATCCAGAATTGCAGGTTGCGGACAGGCAGCAGGATACGCGTTGGCTTGGCTCCGTTGTTGTATACCTCTTTGAAGCAAGCGGAGAGCGCCTGTCTCTGCTGGTCGGCGGGCAGCTTCGCCAGCAGCAGCGCGTGTCCGACACCGATTTCATCGGCATAGAACGCATCGACCGCTGCCGGAACAAGGTCGGTCAGTTTCAATCTCGATGCCACGAAGACGGGCGACTTGCCCACTTTCGCCGCGATCTGCTCGATGCTGTACTTTGGGTCATCCAACTCCAGCAAGCCGCGGAATCCCTGGGCTTCTTCCATCGGATGAATTTCGGAGCGAATCAGGTTCTCCACTAATTGAGCTTCTAACGCTGCCGCGTCGGAGAAGTGGACGATGCGAACAGGAACGGTCGGGACTTCCGCCATCTGCGCGGCACGGTAACGTCGTGCCCCGGCGATGATCTCGAAGCCGTTTTCGGTGAGCGGCCGCACAAGCAAGGGTGAGAGAACGCCTTGGGATTTGATGCTTTCGGCCAGTTCCTTCAAGGCAACTTCCTCGAAGGTGCGGCGCGGGTTGGTCCTCGACTCATTCAACAGAGAAAGCGAGACGTTGCGATATTCAGTAGCATTTACAATTTGGGTTTCCATGATGACAGGCTCCTTTCGAGCGGTTGCTGATGAATGGAAACGGAGCGGAGACACACTGGCTGTATCCGCTCCGACGAGCGGACTAGCCACGAATGCATTTGTCCGTAAAAGCGTCTGTGTATCCCTGCAATCGCAGGTTGTTGTCCCACGTCTTCGCAAAGCGTTCGTGCTGCTGATGCAAAGCAATCAGGTGGACATAGTTGCCGCGCACGATGTTCCGGCTCCACTGCTCTACGCCGAGATAATCGTTGCGGTAGTAGAAGGCCGACAGATGCGCTCCACCGGCAAGGCCAAGCTCGAAACACATCTCCGGGTCGCGCATGGCGTCGCCGTTTTGTTCGCCGTAATGGCAGACGGAGACAGCCGGAAGTCCCATCGGGCCGGACTCGTCCATCGCCTCGATAACAAGCTCCATATACGGCGGGTTGTCGATCTTGAGGTAGAGGCCGGGGTGCCATCCACCGGCCCGCTTGATAAGCTCCAGAACGGTCTGCATCACGCCACCTTCGCCAGTTCTGCATCGGCCATCGTCTCGGCTGCGGACGATTCCAAGGCGGCAAGGATGACGGCGGAGGTTTGCTGGATGACTTCAAGCGATTCGGCCAGCAAGGATGCGTTGCCGTGATAAAGCTGGATGTAGTCGGCGGATTTCGTTCCCGTCTCCAGCCCTACGGCTTTCCCAATGACAAACGCGATAGCCTCGGCCTCCGTCTCGCGCACCGTCTTGGTGGTGGCCGTGCGCCGCTCGGCCTTGTGCAACATCTCATGCGCCAGCTCATGCACCAAGGTGCTGAACTCTTCGGCCTTCGACTGACCGGGCAGGATGGCGATGCGTCCGCCGTAGCTCATGCCAAGCGCGGGCGCGATGCGCTCGGTAAAGACAAGCTCGATGCCCTGACGCTCAATGAAGGCAATCAGGCGGTCGAGGTTCTCGCCTACGTCGCCGCCGATCTCGCGCAACTCTGGAAGCTCCGCGCCTTCCGTCTGCGAAACATCG
>DASZAG010000064.1:0-6452 GCA_035945555.1 Acidobacteriaceae bacterium | reverse complement strand
GTGGGGCGATTTTCTCGAGCAGCGTGCGTTGTGCGGGGGTGAGGCGGGCCTCGTCCTTTTCCGTGGTGATCCAGCTCTGCGCCTTGTGGTGTTGGAGTGCGGCGGTGAGGCGATTGAGCTCGGACATGGAGTAACGCTGATGATCGCGAAAGACGATTGTCGCGGTGGGTTCGACACCTTTGGAGCGGAGCGCGGAAAAGAATTCCTCGGGACGAGCGATGCCGCAGAAGGCAATGGCGCGTGGGGCGGGTTCGACGGCGAGGTTCCGGTGTTGGATCCAGATGGCAGCGGTGATGCCGCGTTGGCGAAGAGCCGCTTCGAGTTCGCGATCCTCGGCACGCAACACAATTACGTCGGCGCGGTGGAGTGATGAGAGCGGCTCGCGCAGGGTTCCGGCGGGAAGAAGCATGTCCTGCAAGTCGTCGCGGTGAAGAACAACGATGTCGAGATCGCGGGCGAGCTTGCGGTGTTGAAAACCGTCGTCGAGCAGGTGGATTCCGGGCACGGATGCGTTTTGTTCTGCAAGCAGGCCAGCTTCGTAACGGCTTGCGCCGACGTAGACCGGAACCGCCGCGGAACGGGCGATGAGCAGCGGCTCGTCTCCATAGAGGGAGGCATCACCGTCGGCGTGAACCTGTTCGGCCTGGGAGTCGCTCCGGCCATAGCCGCGAGATAGCACATCAACTGGAACGTTTTCGGCAGAGAGCAACTGCGCGAGCCGGATGACGAGCGGTGTCTTGCCTGATCCGCCAACCGAGAGATTGCCGACGCTGACTACCGGCCAATCGAGGTATTGCGGTTGCGACCAGCCGCGGTTGTAGGCCGCGTTTTTCGCCCCGGCGGCGGCGGCGTAGAGTGGCACGAGCCAGACAAAGGGGCGGATCATGGGCGCTCCTTCAGGATGGCCAATAGCGTAGTGAGCGCGCGCTCCGTAGCTCCGGCTTCGTTCTCAAAGACTTTGCGGGCGCGAGCGCCTATGGTTTCGGCTGCGGATTCATTGCTGAGAAGATTGCGGATCACCTGAGGAAAATCGGCGGCCTCGGCGATGACGATGGCGTCGGCCCTGCGCAGGCTCTCGACGATGCCGCGAAAGTTCTCATAATGCGGTCCGATGATCGCGGGAATGCCGAACTGCGCGGGCTCAAGGGGGTTGTGGCCGCCGGGGACAAGGATTCCTCCGCCGACGATGGCGATTGTCGCGAGCGAGTAGACGGAAGCCAGTTCGCCCATGGAGTCGAGAAGGAAGATCGTGCCCGGTGCGATCGGCGCGGGTGCGGCGATCCACTGCGAGCGGCGAACGTGAGGCAGGTTTCGGCTGGCCAACAGCGCGGCGACGGAGTCGAACCGCTCAGGATGGCGCGGCGCGAGGATTGTGATGACTCCGGGAGGAAGCGCGTCGAGCAGGAGTTCTTCTTCGCCGGCGAGTGTCGATCCGCAGACAATGACGTTTGCGCCGGATGCGAGATGGGTGCGCAGGGTTTCGGTGATGGCGGCTGGCTGGTCCACGCGGATGTCGAACTTCAGGTTGCCGCCCACCTGGACATTGCTGGCACCGAGCGTGATGAGGCGGTCGGCGTCGAGTTGGCTCTGCGCGAGAGCAACGGCAAAGTTGTTGAGCAGTCGCTCCCAAAGGAAGCGCAGGCGACGGTAGCGCGGCCAGGAACGATCGGAAATGCGGGCGTTCACAACGGCCATCGGAGTTCCGGCTCGGCGGCACTCGACGAGCATGCGCGGCCAGAACTCTGTCTCCAGCAGGACCACCATGCCGGGCCGCAGGGTTCGAAGGTATGCGCGTACCGCGAAGGCGAAGTCCAGCGGGAAGTAGAAGACGCGATCCGCGCCAAAGCGCTCGCGGGCGAGCCGCTGGCCAGTGCGGGTGGTGGTCGAGATCACAACGGTGCAGCCGGAGCGGGCACTCAGATCTTCAATGAGGCGACTTGCGGCGAGCACTTCCCCAACCGACACGGCGTGGACCCAAAGGATACGCTTGCTGATGGCGAGCCGCCGCGGAACGAAACCCAGCCGTTCGGCAAGCCCTTCGCGGTATTTGCCACTGGTGGCCATGCGGAAGAGCCAGTACGGTGCGCCCACCAGAAGGACGAGCAGCAGCGCAAAGCTGTAAATGGCGAGCATCCGCTAACGGTTCCCTCGATGGGCGAGTCTCATCGAAGAATGATAATTGGTGGAATGAGGAACTGTATGCGCCTGGGTTTTGTCCTTCTGTGCACCGTAGCGTTGTGCGCTGCGCCTGTTTTCGCCTCCGACCACAAAATGCCCGCACCGAAAGACGCTTCGACGTATGCCTCTTTTGACGCACACGCAGCGGAGCATGTGGTGATTGCCGCCGAGCCGTACGACACCAAGGATCAGGAGAAGATTTTCCGCGTCAAGTACACTGAGAACGACTTTATGCCGGTGTATCTGGTGGTGACCAATAACGGCGACCAGCCGATTTCGCTGGACCAGGCGCGAATCGACTTCATAAGCGCGCAAGGTGACAGGATTCCGGCGGCTGTACCGGACGACGTGGAGCGGAGAATGACGCACATTCACGGCATGGGCGCGCCCATGCCGCTGCCTGCGCCGCTGCCGCCGATGCGGAGAAAGCCCAAGACCCCGGACAAGAAGATTGAGCAGGACTTCAAGGATTTTGAGTACAGCGCGGCGACGGTGCCTCCGCACAGCACGCGGGCCGGATTCCTCTTTTATGACGTGAAGGGGCTGGGGCCGACTCCGCTGAAGGGCGCGAAGCTTGGGCTGCGCGACCTGACCGGAGCGAACGGCAAGGAGCTGTTCTCCTTCGAGATTCCGTTTGATAAGTACTTGTAGCTCTCACTGCTGGTCTTCCTCCGCCAGCATGTCGCCCAATCGCTCGAGCTTGTTCTCCCAGTTCAGGCGGTGATCTCGAATCCATTGTTCGAGCCGTTTGAATCCCGCGGACTCAATGCGGCAGGTGCGCACGCGCCCGAGCTTTTCAGTCCTCACGAGCTGGCACTGCTCCAGGATCTGCAGATGCTGCGCGACCGCTGTAATGGTGACGCCGAGCGGCTCGGCAAGGCGCGAGACAGATGTGGGGCCGTCAGCGAGCGCGTCAAGTATGGCTCGGCGGGTTGGGTCGCCAAGAGCGTGGAAGAGCTGGTCGGTGGTGAACTCGGGATTCTCCATAGTCTTCGGTTCCCTTCCATCCGCCGGTCGACTCGGCGAATGTGCGGGCCAAACAAGCTATTTCGAGAGCACGGCGGCGAGGCGGTCGAGGATCCTGCGCCAGCCGTCTTCGCGCATTTTGGGTCCGCCGGAGCCTTCGTAGAACGCTCCCTGATGCGTGAAGACCAGGTCCGTTCCCTGAGTGTTGGGCAGGAATTCCACCGTGATCAGCGATGAGGAGATGCGATGATCGCCGAGGCTCATGGTTGTGGCGGTGACAACCCGCTGGTTGGGGATGATGTCCTGAATCACGCCTTCATTGCGGAGCGCGACTCCGGGAAACGGGGTTCCGGGGCGCATGCGGTAAAGCGCGTTCTCCGCGCCGCCGATGCGGAAGTCCATTTCAAACTGCTCCACGTCGTGGGTGTCGCCTTCGGCGTACCAGCGGCGTTTTCTGGCGGGGTCAGAGAATGCGGCGAAGAGCCTCTCGGGCGGATAGGGGTAGTGGTGTTCGATGACGAAGGTGCTGTGGACGACGTTGGGTTCCATGGTAGTGGTGGTCCTTTCGGGAGAATAGTGAAGTATTAACTTCACTATTGAATATGTGACTGGCCGAGGAAATTGTCAAGTGGAAACTTCAGTATTTTTGCGGGGCGGCTCGGAAGGCCATCCGGGGCTGCTCTCAAAGTAAGGAATCAAGTTGCTGCGGCAGGCCGTGATTGTGACCTCAAGTTTGAGACATTGATATTGAAAATAAACGACTTAATGAAAGGTGATATTGATAATAAAAGACTTAGCGCCTTAATATTGAAAACAAATGGCTTAGCAAAATACTCAGCTCTCAGTAGCCCGGTCAACCAGCAGCCAAGAGCCTAGCCAAGAGGTACCCGGCACCCAGTGTGGTTTGTTGCTTGAACCCATGTGGCGGGACAAAAAAAGCGATACTGATATTGATAACAAATGACTTAGCTGACGTCTATATTGATAATAAAGGACTTAGCTGTGTCGATCTTGAAAACAAAGGAGTTAGATTGCAATCCCTTCCCGAAAGGTGAAAAGGGCGCAACCTGTGTCTGCGCCCTTCTATGAAACTGACTCTCTATACTCAGTATAGCAACCTGCGGAAACCCAGGTGCATTAGGTAAGTGGCTGATTCATATAGCGTTGAGCCTGGTGCGGCTTGACATCGACTGGGGTGAACCCTTAGGCCTGCCGGGTTATCGAGGTGTGGGAAGCAAACTGCGCCCCCCACCGCCCCGACGACGGCGGTGAGCTATACTCGCCCTTAACCCGAGAATCTCCAGTTATGACTGGCTGGGGAAAAGGGGTAGATCAGAATCGCATTAGATCGGGAGTCGCCGCGAAGGCAACCAAGCCCATTCATCGCAAAGAAGCTGTGATGAATGGGGCACCCAAATCTATGAGCGGGCCACCCGCCCCAGAATGGCCGTAATGGTTTCTAACCAAATCACGGACACCTCCGGCCCTTCCGCCAAGCCACTATCTCAGTGGAAAAAGCTCGCCCTTATTGCTCTTTGTGGAGGGGCAGGATTTGCACTGATGGCCGCTTTGATCGTCGGAGGATTAGCATGGTACAAATCGCGTCCATCGCCATGGGACAAGAAAGCCATTATCGCATCAAAGCCTCCGGGATTCGGCGTGGACGATGACGGCAAAGCGATTGATCTCGTATACACGCTGGAAAACACCAGTCAACGCGATTTCGAGTTGGATTCGACAAGCCCGCTACAAATTTTCGAGCAGCTCAATGACGGCACTCTCCTTGGTCCATTGGCTGACAAAACCATCCTAAGTATCCATTTTCCTGTCTCTGTCCCCGCTGGACAGAAGACGGCAGTCCTCGTGTCAATGCCTGAGAATGAAATTCCGGCTCGCACACCTACTGAAAGTGACACGACCTACCACGAGAACATTCGGAAATTCTTGAACGTTAAGGAGGCTGAGTTAGGCGGATTTGTAATCTTCGACAGCAAGAATCGAGATGAAGTGGATCTTCCGAAATGGCTCTCCAAACCACCCACTCCCGCGTCACTTCACCATTAGGGCGGGTGGCGCGTTCATAGATTTGGGTGCCCATTCATCGCGGCTTCTTTGCGATGAGTGGGGGTGGGTTGCCTTCGCAGCGACTCCGGGTCCATTGCGATGTCCAGTGCGATTCGATCACGACCGGTCCAATGTCTCGGTGGCCCAATGACGATAACAACTGAAAGTAAGGAAGTGGTGATGGCCTTCAGCTTGGTATCGCTTGAGGTGGAGCGGCATGGCAGTATGGTAACGCGGAAATTCCTTTTCCCACTCATGCGCAAAAAGCGCGCATGAATGGGGCACCCAAAATCTATGAGCGGGCCACCACCCGCCTTGACATCGATTGCGGATCACTGGGCTATAGGGATGTGGAACGCACAACTACGCGCCCCCACATTCCCCGCGACGGAACGGTCGCAATTGAATCGCCCTGGACCGCTACGCGCCGGGATCGTGCTTCTGCAAATACCCATGTCTCTGCGAGACATGGGGCACCCTCATTCTTACTTACGATTCAGATCTGGGCTACTGCCACCCTCATTGCTACTTACGATTCAGATGTGGGCCACCCGGCCCAAAGCGATCCTTATCCTTGCGTTCATTGAAGCGCGTCTCAAACTCGCTGAGTAGCGATGCAGGTGCTTTATCGAGACGGTGTAGAAGTTTCCTATCACTCCGCGCTCGAGCAGTGAGAACGCGCTCTCCACCGTGTTTGTGTGAATCTCGCCGTTATCAGGCGGGTGGCCTATCCCTGGCCAAAGCTCTCCAGGCGCTGAAGCTTTCGGTGGCGGTGCAGGGACACGAGCGTCCATTCTGGCAGGCCCGCTATTACGATTTCAACGTGTACACGGCAAAGAAGCACATCGAGAAGCTGCAATACATGCATCGCAGTCCCGTGAGGCGTGGATTGGTTTCGCAGCCCGAGCAGTGGGCATGGTCCAGCTTTCGTCACTACTCGACTGGAGAACCAGGAACGGTCGAAATTGAATCGACCTGGACCGCTACGCGCCGGGATCGTGCTGCTGCAAATACCCATGTCTCTGCGAGACATGGGGCACCCTCATTCTTTGTGAGGCTCAGACCTGGGCCACCCGCCCACCCCTGCACCCCTCACAAAATTACTGCTATTACGGCTAATATGGCTAATGCCACAGATCCGCATACAGCAAACCAATACAGAAGCCCGTCTTCTGACCGCTTCACAATACGGTAGAAAAGTATCGCGCTCCCGCTAGTTAGGCCTCTCACCGCATTGAACAGAA
>DASZAG010000063.1:0-28078 GCA_035945555.1 Acidobacteriaceae bacterium | reverse complement strand
CCGGAGGAAGTCGAGACTCTCGAAAATATCCATGGCATCGAGCTTTTCAGTGAGGCGATCGAGTCGCTGACAGAGATCGCGCTCTCCGGTGAGGGTTTGATGGTTGTCGGCGTGGTGCCGGCAGAATTGCCGGCCGCGCAGGGCTGGGGAGCCGCAGCGTCTTGCGGTGTCAGGCACGATGAGGGCACACTGGCGGGCAGATTTGGCACGGCGGCTGGATAGGGCAGGCATTCCTGGTTCTCCTTGGGGGGATTGCACAAATAGAAAAGGACCGCTCGAATGCGGTCCTTTTTGGTTTTTGGCTCTATTTCTATTTTACCGTTTCAGCGAAAACTCGAATGCATGTGGAGTGAAGATTTTTAGTGAGTGGAATGAGCTAGTTGCAAGAAATTTTGGAGGTTAGGGCTTGACAGGGCGCGGAGCGAATCCTCAGCAGGAGAATCGAGCGGACGAAGTTCGCGCGCGACTTGCGGAGCTTGGGATTGTGGAGACGTACGTGGCAGGGATCATGGCGGTGGTGGAGTAGGCGAGGTTGTGGGATGAGTAGGAACGGTTATTTCGCTGAAGGTGCTTTAGCGTTTGCGCAAGCGGGCGGCGCATTTTGGACGCTGCTTTTGAGATCGGGCCAGTAGGGGCTGCTCATAAGAACGGAGCAGAAGTTCCCAAGCCACTCGTCTTTTCCACTTAACTTCGAGGGCCATGTTTGGCTAAAGAACTTCCAAGCCAACTCGGAATGGCCGGAGTAGATCAGATTGAGAATGGAATTCCAGAGCGTCGGTCCACTGGATATATCCAATCCTCCGCTCGCGAACATTGCACGTGCATCGTTTTTCTCTTTTGCCCATTCGTTGCTGGAGGGTGCGGGGCGATGCATCTTTTGGAGGGCGAGGTGATACTTCCCACCTTTTCGATTCGTCTCGAATTGCAGTATTACGGGAGCCGAGGGAGATCCCGCAAATGAGCTTGGCCAGTATGCGAACGTCCAGTCGCGCGCGAACCAGAAGTAATGATGGTTGTGATCGAGATCGGCAAAATAGGCAGGCCAACTGTCCTGTGCATCAAGAGTCGCGATCAGCTTGAACGTTGGTTCGAGTCGGAAAATGTACGTCGAAAGGCAGCAATGTGCTCCACCTGAATAGGAGGACACGATCATGTTGGGGTAGCCCTCTCCGGTAATATCAGTTCCGTCCGGAATTTCAGGCACGTCCCAGTACCGTTTCGGGTCGGGGTGCTGGCCGATCAGGTACTCGCCGTCGTTGCCGTTTGTATATCGAAGAATAATCTCTCGATTTCGCAGTACGAGCAGGCACGCAGTACCGTTGTGTTCATTTCGATATGATTCGAAAACGTAGTGATCTACATTCGAGACGTGTTTAAGATTTTCGTGAGAGCATGCGGCGTCAGGATTATCGGCAGTGAATTGAGCGTGGCCCACGACAGTCGTGCATGACATCCCCGCCACCACGGAAAGAATTAGCAGTCGATTTCGCAGCATCATTCTCAAGCCTTCCGGGATGATAGCACTCGAAGTTCTGCCCTCACTGAATTGCTGCGCAGTCGAGATTTGTCAGTTGCCCTTTCCCATCTCTCGCGCAAACTAAGCGAAGGATGGGGCACCAATCTCGTCGAATGGAGAAACCGCAGATCCTTCACTTCGTTCAGGATGACATCCGCTGTTTAAGATTGTGTTTTTTCAGGGGCACTCTTGGTGGAATGGTCGTTGTGAATTGCAGGTCCTTCGACTCGCTTCCCTCGCTCAGGATGACAACAATAAAAGCTAAGGTGGCTGGTGGATTCAAAACGGTCTTAGGCGGAGGAAGATATTGAAGCCGGTGGGGTGGGCGCCGTAGGCGGGTTCGAGTTGAGCGCTGGGTGAGTAGGCGGTGAATTGCGCTCCGAGGGCGGATGAGAGGTGCGGTACGAGTGGGATGTCGCGGTCGTAGCCGAAGGTGTAGGCCTGGACGCGTCCGGCGGATTGCTCTGTGAAATTTGGTGGAATGGGGTTGCCGTCGAAGAGGAGCTCGGTGGTGCGGTCGGCATTTTCGATTCGCGTGAACGCATTGTTGTGTGTGGCGAAGCGGAGGAGCGATTCGAGGAGAAAGCTGTTCTCGATGAGGTTGTCAGATCCCGTGCGGGTGCGTCCCCAGACGAGTGATGAAGTCCAGTTGCCGCGCGTGGTGTCGTGGAATGGGCGGTTGTACATGATGGAGGCGGTCATGCGACGCTGGTTTGCGCCAGGGTCCAATTGCTCGGGGCTGTGGAGGAAGGCGTAGGAGTATTGGCCGCTCCAGTTCTGCGCGGGCTGCAGGGTGAGGCGCGTGGACCAGGAGTCGATGGCTCCCTGGGGCGATTGCCAGCGATGCTCGTTGGGTTCGCGACCGTGGAAGCCGCTGGCTTCGATGCGCGCGATGCCGTGGGTGAGGCCGAGGGTGAGGACGTCGGCGGAGATGTGGGTTGAGTCCTCCTGATGGTGACCGAGCGCGGCGACTGGATCTTCGAGGGCTGAGGCGCGGTGCGGGTAAGCGATGGGGCCTATGGCGGGGTCTCCGGCGGGCGCGGCATAGAAGGAAAGCAGCGTGTTGGGGCTGAGCTTCCAATCGTAGAGCGCGGCGATCTCCATGAGGAAATTGTGCGGGTGCTGGCCGTCGACGATGGGGCGGCCGTAGGCGGTTTCTCCTTGCTGGAAGAGCAGCGGGTATTCGCGGCTGGTGATGGTGGCGGGCTCAAGGCTGAACATGGCGCGCAGAGTGAGCTGGCCGGGGCCAAGAGGGCGCTGCGCCATGGGCATGAACCAGTTGGTGGAGAAGAGCTTGTCGCGTCCGCGCGGGCCGGTCTGCTGCGTGTCAACGATGAAGGCGTTGGCGTGGAACATGAGCATCCAGTTGCCGCGCATGGTCATGAGCATGCGCACGGGCGTGGAGTTCGGCTCAGAACTGGTTCCGGATGAGGAGTGGTTTTCAATGGCTTGGATGAAGGTGTGCGGGGTGCCGCCCATATTCATCTGTTGTGCACAGGCAAGGGAAGCTGCGGCAAGCAGCGAGAGGATTGCGCAAACTTTTTTCACGCGAGGGCTTTAGCGTGATTGTAAATGCAGAAGGGTTCCGCTGGTCCTCATTTCGCGCCATGATGCCCTTGCTTTGGATCTCCTGGGGGCCCGATAGCAGATCTTTCGAGCTGGATATCACTTTGTTGCAGGTGTTGTCGTTCGTTAGACCGGATGGAAGAAATTGCTGGTTCCCATGGAAGGAAGCTCTTACCATGTTTCTGAGATTCCGGAGGAAATGTGGCTGGGCGGATAACTGCAATTGTCCTACTGTTTTTGTCTATGTCTGGTCTTGCTGCGTCTGGTCTTACTGCCGGGCAACATTCCCGCGCTCCCATTACGAATCGTGACGTGATCGATATGGTGAAGGCCGGGATTTCAGAGCGGACGATCCTGCTGGAGTTCAAGAAGAAGCCTACTGCCTTTGATACTTCTCCTGATGGGTTGATCGAGCTGAAGAAATCTGGCGTCCCGGAGAAAATCATCGATGTAATGTTGTCGATGCCGAAGCCGAAGCCGCGGGTGAAGGTGAAGGTGGCAAGCGCGCCGGCCATAAAACCACCAAGCCCGCCATCTCCTCCGGTGAAATTGCCAAGCGGAGAGGAGATGATTGCCAAGGCGCTGGATGGCTTTGGACCGCACGACAAGCTGATTGCAATTCACTCGCTGCGCTGGACGGCGAGCGTGAGCCAGAATGTGGCCGGGAGCACGCAAGGCGAGACGGTGGCCTTCGAAGAGCAGGGGGTTAGGGTTTTTCCTGGTTTGACCTATATAGAGTTGGAGCGGCCTTCGATTTTCCAGACGGTGGTGGTCACGCCCGACTTCAGTTATAGGAGCTGGGGAAAGATGGCGATTGCGCTTCCTGCTGCGCGCGTGGGGGTTTATCGGGAAGAGATGAAGTTCGATCCAGTGCGTATTGCGCAGCACCTTTCAGACTATATATTCACTCCGCTTGGGGTTGAGCAACAGGATGGCGCCCCGGTTGACGTGGTAAAGATCAGCGCGGACGGAATGGACTATATCTGGAGGATTGATTCGCAGACGGGACGCTTGGTGTCGGCCAAGCATCAAACGTCAGCGGGCGAAATGACAGTGGAGTACTCCGATTATCGTCAGGTTGATGGGATAAATCTTCCATTCAAAAAGCGGACGGTCACATCGGATCGCAACACAGATATGACCGTGACGAGCTACAAGGTCAATCCAGACGTGGACGGGAGCCTGTTTCTGCGTCCGGCGAGTTTGTCGCAAGCGGGCTTGAACCTAAAGGTGCTGCAGTCGGAGAGCATCTCGTATACGCAGGACCTGGGCGGCGGGAATTCTGCAAATTGCCAATTGTCGGAGTCGGCAAACCCCTCGGGCGTTGCGGATTCGCTGGACGATGTTGGATTGGCCAGTGGAGAGCCTGGGTCAAATTTTAAGTTGGTTTGCAATTCCTCAGACGAGAATTCGCTTATGCCGCGCATTCTGAATGCGATGCTGGTGGTTTCTTCAGACGGCAATGCCTATGCGATTGCGTGTGACAAGGCCTGGCACTTTTCAAAGTGCGCTCCGCTTGACGTTGGGGCGGTGGTCCACGGGGGCCGCGATGGAAACAAGATTGACGTGCACGGGGTAAATGCGGAAGGTAAGGAGCAGAACGCCACTTACACGATTCTTCTGGCGAAGCCGCTGCAATGATGGCGAGCACCTGCTCGCTAAGCATCAAATCTTAAGTCGATGATCCGGCATTGTTATCACCGAGAGGTTTCAGTTCCACGGGGATTGCCGGAAGTGTTCGAATTCTTCTCTCAGGCGGAAAACCTTGAGAAGATAACGCCTCCATGGTTAAAGTTTCATCTACTTACATCGAAGCCGATTGAAATGGTTGAAGGCGCAACCATCGCGTACTCGCTGCGGATTCATGGCCTGTCTGTGCAGTGGCTATCCCGGATCGAATGCTGGGACCCTCCGTTCAGTTTCGTTGACGTTCAGCTTAAGGGGCCATATCGGCTCTGGCGCCATACTCATAGCTTTGTGTCAAGGGAAGGCAGCACAGTCATTGCAGACAGCGTGGAGTTTGCGCTTCCTTTCGGGGTGCTCGGCGATATCGTCTACCGCATTCAGGTAGAGCGGGACATCCGAAGGATATTCGACTACCGTGAGCAACGAGTGAAAGAGCGCTTCAATTCACAATAGAAGGAGGATAGCGTGCCCAACGAGGAGCAAACGAGCCAGCGTGGACGTTTCAAGTGGTGGCATGGCGTTCTTTTTTACGCGGGAGTGCAAGTAGCGGAATTGGGTATTCGGTTAGCCACTCGCCGAATGATTAGGAGCACTCGCAAGGAGACGAATCGTGAGTTCTACCGCGAGCAGAGGCTGCCTGTGTTTGCGCCGCCAGGAATCGCTTTTCCGATTGCCTGGACGATCAACAGTGCCAGTTCCATAGCAGGCGCGCTCCACGTTTTTAACCTGCAGCGCGATGACCCGGAGAGGCGCCGATTCCTGGGATTTCAGGCGGCGGCGTGGCTTTTGTTTGCGGTTTTCACTACAGCTTATTTTGAGCTTCATTCACCCATAAATGGAGCGGCGGTGACTCTCGGGTTCTCCTGTGTCACGGCGGCCTCAATACGCGCCGCTGTCCGAATGAAGGATTGGCGTGCGGCGCTTTCTCTGCTGCCGACTGCCGCGTGGCTGGGGCTGGCGAATCCGCTGGCGGTTACTGTGGCTGCCTGGAATCGGGATGAGTTTTGGGGCGTGGGGCCGTTTGTTGATCCGCCCAAGTTCCTAGCTGAGTAGCTTGGCGACGACGCTGCGAGCGCTGGAAGATTTTCTGAATCCAATTAGTTGCATATACATCTACCTGATTATGATTGCCGGGCCCAAACCCGCTCTTCCTTGTCTCTGTGCGAATCTTCGTCGTGCCTCTCGTGCCATTACCCAGCGTTACGAGCAGGCGTTGCGCCCGATGGGCATGACGGCGACGCATTTCACCATACTGCAGGCGCTCTCGCTTACCGGGGAGATTTTGCAGGGCAGGTTGGGGGAGGTGCTCGCGATGGACAGCACAACTCTGACCCGCACGCTTGCAATTTTGAGCAGGCGTGGCTGGCTTACCACCCGGCAGGGAAATGATCGCCGGGAACGATGGCTGAGCCTCAGCGCGGCAGGGAAAGCGGAATTCAAACGTGCGCTGCCTCACTGGCAAGCGGTTCAAAACGAACTGCGCAAACAGCTTGGTGATAAGCGCTGGGGCAACCTTATGAAACTGATTAACGAAGTGACCACAGAGGTCACGGAATAAGGAGATGTTTATGTCGCGCTATGCAAAGCTGTCTTCCTGGCTCATCGGAGCCTGGTTTGTCGTGTCGATTGTCGCTTCGGGACTGCATCTTTACCAGAACGACCCGAAACAGCCGCCGTTGCCACTGGGGATCGCGGCGCTCGCGCCTATCATCGTCTTCCTTGTGTGGTTCGCTCTCTCGGCGTCGTTTAGGGAGTTCACGATGTCGTTGAGCCCGCGCGTACTGACGCTGGTTCAGACATTGAGGATCGAAGGATTTGCCTTTCTGGTGCTGGCCTCCTACAGCATTCTGCCGCGCACCTTCGCGCTGTCGGCGGGGTGGGGCGACATTGCGATTGGCGCGACGGCATCGTTGGCGGCATGGAAATTGGCAACTCCGAATCGCCGCGGGAGCTTTATTGTCTGGCAGATTCTTGGAATTGCCGATCTTGTGAATGCGGTCCTGATGGGCACGCTTGCGGGCGTGATCAATCCACACGGAATTTCAACGGGTGCAATGACGGTGCTTCCGCTGAGCCTTATTCCGACCTTCGCGGTTCCTCTGTTCCTGATACTGCATGTGATCTGCATTGCGCAGGCGCTTCGGTGGCGGAAGGAACCGGTTCAGCCGGTCGCGCAAGAGCGCTGGTCGGAAGCTGTATGAAGAAAAAGCCCCGCGTCATGCGGGGCTTTGATCTCTCCACCCTTTGCGTGGAGTGGCTATTTGCTGCACTTATGTGCGTCAAAATCTGAGTATGCTTTTTGAAGCTCCTGAATTGCTCCGTTCTCCTGGTCGGATACGTCTCTAAGGGCCTGGGATGTCTCCTTATTGATCGCGGTCGTGTCTTTCGCAAAGCCAAGAAGTTTGTTTTCATTGAGGGTGAAATCGTTCAAAGCGGGAGCAAACTCAGTGATCGTCAGATATTCACACGTGTCATTTGCGCCGAGGTTTGCATCTCGCTCGTGTGACATTTGATTCTGGAAGTCTTCATTTCGCGCGTTTAGATCGCTTAGGTATGGCTGCCTCGCGAGCAGTTCGTTACGCATGCCAGGCCAATTCGTCGCCTTCACGTCTGCCTCCAGGACTGCGATGTCCTTTCCAATCTGCAGGCCGGCGTATTCACTGCCTGAATCATCCGTGATTTTGCCGCTGTGCAATTTTGCATTCAGTGCCGGAGCGTGTTGCTCCATGAAATCCACCTGATGGTAAGCGACCAGGGCGAGCACACCTGTCCACACAACGACGCCGTAGATCAGCTTGAGTGCGAAGGAGCGGTTGGCGACCGGAGAAGATTGGATGAATCCCGGGACATTCATTGCTGCGATGCCTGGATCAGGCAGCTTGCGAGCAGCCCAATAATTGCGAATGTTATTGATCAGAAAAATTGGGGTAATGATTAGAGACATTAACCCCCACCAGCCCAGGAAAAGGGTTGTAAGGGTATAAGAGCGGAAGTACCGCTTTAGGCACAGCCGGCACATGTCGCGTTCAATCACCAGCGAGCGCCGAGCGTAAAACATACCGATGTTCTGTTCAAACTTTACGCGCTGAGTGGGTGCGTCGAGTCCGCAAACTTCACAGGGCATGGATGTAGCTCCTCTGACCTCTACTTGTGCACTAAGGAATTGCAAAATTCGGGGATGGCGGACAGTGTAAACCCAGAGACAAGATTCGCAACTGAAAAATGAAGGTCTTCCCAGAAGATGGTGGCAAAGCGGAAGCGCCTTTGCATCGCTGCAGGGCTTTGCAAATGCAGATCCTTCGACTCGCTTCGCTCGCTCAGGATGACAACGTAAAGCAAAAGCCCGGCGCGAGGCCGGGCTTTTGCTTTTGCGGTGATGCCGCCAGTTCTAGTACATGCCGTCCATGCCGCCGCCGTGTCCGCCCGGTGCGGGCGCGGATTTGGGTTCGGGGATGTCGGCGACCATTGCTTCGGTGGTGAGCATGAGGCCCGCGATGGACGCTGCATTCTGCAGCGCGGTGCGGGTGACTTTGGTCGGGTCGATGACGCCGGCCTTCACGAGGTCTTCGAACACACCGGTTCCGGCGTTGTAGCCGAAATTGTGGTCCTTGCTCTCGTGGATTTTGCCGACAACCACAGCGCCTTCTTCACCGGCATTGCCGACGATCTGTCGCAGAGGCTCCTCGATAGCGCGACGGACGATTCCAGCTCCGATCTTCTCGTCGCCTTCGAGGGTCTTGATGAGGGAGTCGACTTCGGATGCGGCGCGGACGAGCGCGACGCCTCCGCCGGGGACGATGCCTTCTTCGACCGCCGCGCGGGTGGCGTGCATGGCGTCCTCAACGCGAGCCTTCTTTTCCTTCATCTCGGTTTCGGTTGCTGCCCCGACCTTGATGACTGCGACGCCGCCGACTAACTTGGCGAGGCGCTCCTGGAGCTTCTCACGGTCGTAGTCGGAGGTGGTCTTGTCGATCTGGCTGCGAATTTCCTTCACGCGGCCCTCGATGGCCTTGGATTCTCCGCGGCCTTCGACGATGGTGGTATTGTCCTTGTCGATGGTGACGCGCTTGGCGCGGCCGAGGTCCTCGATCTTGACGTTCTCAAGCTTGATGCCGAGGTCTTCGGTGATGGCCTTGCCGCCGGTGAGCTTTGCGATGTCTTCAAGCATGGCCTTGCGGCGATCGCCGAAGCCGGGCGCCTTGACGGCGGCGACGTTCAGGGTTCCGCGCAGCTTGTTGACAACGAGAGTGGCGAGGGCTTCGCCGTCCACGTCTTCCGCGATGATGACGAGCGGCTTGCCGTTGCGGGCAACCTGCTCGAGCAGCGGAAGGAGATCTTTCATGCTGCTGATTTTCTTCTCGTGGATGAGGATGTATGGCTCTTCGAGGGAGACTTCCATGCGGTCGGGGTCGGTGACGAAGTAGGGGCTGAGGTAGCCGCGGTCGAACTGCATGCCTTCGACGACTTCAAGGAGTGTTTCAAGAGTCTTCGACTCTTCAACGGTGATGACGCCGTCCTTGCCAACCTTCTTCATGGCCTCGGCGATGATGGTGCCGATGGTGGAGTCGGAGTTGGCTGAGATGGTGCCGACCTGGGCGATCATGTCTCCGGAAACGGGCTTGGAGAACTTGGAGAGCGCACCGCCGGTGACGTTGCCGTGCTCGTCGCGCTTGCCCACGATGGCTTCAACAGCCTTGTCGATGCCGCGCTTGAGGGCCATGGGGTTTGCGCCGGCGGCAACGGTCTTGACGCCTTCGCGATAGATGGATTGCGCGAGAACGGTCGCGGTGGTGGTTCCATCGCCAGCGACGTCGGAGGTCTTGGAGGCGACTTCGCGCACCATTTGCGCGCCCATGTTCTCGAGCGAATCCTTCAGCTCGATTTCCTTGGCGACGGTCACACCGTCCTTGGTGATGGTGGGCGAGCCGAATTTCTTTTCAATAACGACATTGCGGCCCTTGGGGCCGAGTGTGACCTTTACGGCGTCGGCCAGAGTGTTCACACCGCGCAGAATTGCCTGGCGGGAATCCTCTCCGTGCAGAATTTGCTTTGCCATTTCTGTTTCTCCTTCAGAAACTTGATTCAGGGGCTAAAGCCCCTTCGTTTGCGAATCGTTTTCGGCATGACTGAAGCCATGCCCTGATACGAGGCTCGATCGGCCAGTTTTGCGGCGAAGCCGCGTGTCGCTGGACGCGCAGTCCTACTTCTTCTTGAGGATCCCGAGGACTTCTTCCTCGCGCATGATGAGGAATTCCTCGCCGTCGATTTTGATTTCGGTTCCGGAGTACTTGCCGAACAGGACGCGGTCGCCGGCCTTGACGTCGAGAGGGAAGACCTTGCCTTCGTCGTTAGACTTGCCCTTGCCGACAGAGATGACTTCGCCTTCCTGCGGCTTCTCTTTGGCGGAGTCGGGGATGATGATGCCGCCACGGACGGTCTCACCCTCTTCGATACGACGAACCAGGATGCGATCGTGCAGCGGAGTAAAGGTGGTCGCTGCGGATGTAGTTGCCATTGCGTTGCTTCTCCTTGGCGCGAGAGGGTAGGCCCGCTCGCGGGTTATGGTGGTTCAGAAAGATTGGGCCGGGGGTTCCGGCGGGCGATGCCGAAAATAGGCTTGGCAGCCCGTTAGCACTTACGCCTTCCGATTGCTAAGTTACTGGGTTCAGTGGATAGATGTCAAGGGGTGCGGCGAGAAAAAGTGAGTGAACTTCACTCAAGTTTATGTGAATTGGCGACACTCATGGAATAGGGACGGGGAAATCCTGCTGGAGAGGCGTTATATGGGTATTGCGGCGTCAGGCTTTCATCTTATCGATGCTTTCGTTGGTGTCGGCATCGATTTCGAGGAACCCGTCGGTATGCGTCAAGCGAAATAGCTCGAGCACGCGCGGGTTCGGATTTGCCAGACGGAGTTGTCCGCCCTTGTCCTTTAGCTTGCCGCGCAGGAGGACAATAAAGCCGAGTCCGGCGCTGTCAATGAAGTCAACGTCTGTCAGGTCGAAGATGATCTTCACGACACCCTGGTTAACGACCAACTGATTGAGTTGCGCTTCCGCAAGGCTCAAGCTGCTGCCCTGGGTGATCCTGCCGGTAAACTTCACGGTCGTGATGCCGCTGTCGTTGGAAATTGCCGTTTGCGTGAACATGGATACCTGCGGTTTTCGTTCGAATTAGATGTGAAGAGCAGGAAGCGGGCTGAGTTTATCATGCGAGGGCTTCCTTCAGCACCAGAGGGATTTACTCTTCTCGCAGGAGTTTTAACGGATCTGCGGACAGGGCGCGTTGAGCCGGTATCCAGGTGGCGATGAGACCTACGGCAAGCATAATGAGAACGACTCCGCTGAGTACCAGTGGGTCATGTGACGATGCCTCGTAGACAATATAGGCCAACACGTGGCTCGCAAAGATACCGAGAACCAGCCCAGCGGCGGAGCCAAAGGCCAGCAGTCTGAAGGCGCGCCCAAGAGCGGCCTTCAACACTTCACTGCGCTGCGCGCCCAGTGCGATGCGAACGCCCAGTTCGCGCATGCGCTTGCTGACAAGGTAAGCAGCCATTCCGAAGATGCCGGTGATGGACAGCATGGCACCCATGAGGCCCATCACACCCAGAGCAATGGTCGCCATACGCGGGCCGAACAGAATGAAGTCGAGCTCCTGATACCGCGTCTGGATGTCCACCGGCAAACCCGCATCAAGGCCATGCAAGGTTGTTCTGATGGCTGCAGCCAACTGTTGTGGATTGCGGCTTGAATGCACCACCAGGTTTGTTGAACTTGAAGGTGATTGCAGTATGGGAAGAAACATCGCGGGCCATTGAGTTTCTGTAAGACTCATGTATTTTCCGTCTTCCGCGAGACCTATCACCTGTACGCGAGTTCCATCTGGCATCTTGTAGTAACCGCCCACGGCATTTCCAGCGCCGAGGACCTTTCGCGCAAACTCACGATTGACGATTGCAACGCGTGGCGAGTTCTTATCGTCATGCCATGTGAAAGCTCTGCCCGAGAGGATTGCTGTGCCGATGGCGCGGAAATATCCCGGAGAAACGTTGTATAGCACGACGTTTGCTGTGGCGTTCGCCGGCCTCAGATCGGAGGTTTTGTCAGCGAAAACAATTGACTCATTCGAGCCGGTAGACAAGGGAAGATTGTCGGCGAATGCCGCGGACTCCACCCCGGGTATGGTTTCAACCGCGTCGAGCATGCGCTTTTGCATCGCCGGGACTTTGTCGCCGGTGTAGTCGGCCATACTCAAATCGGTCATCGCGACCATTCTGTTTCGCAGATCGAAACCGTAATTGCCGTAGAGTGACCGTATCAACCCTCGCATGGCTACCAGCGAGGAAGTGACCAGCACAGCGCAGATGGCAATTTGCGCGCCGAGCAAGAGGTCCCGGATCGCAATTCGGCGGCCCACCTTGCCGCTTGTTCCCGACTTGACGACCTCATATGGATTGGTGCGAAGTATCTGACGTACGGGAACTGCGCCAACGAGAAATCCAGTGGCCAATACCAGCAGAAGCGCTGCAACATAAGTACCGTCGCCGGGGTTGACGGGCATATGAATCATTGGCCATCCGTGAAAAGGCTGCCATGCGCTCAGAGCGCGCAACAGCACGATGCTGCCTAGGAGCCCCACGGTGCCCCCGAAGAATGCAATCAGCAGAGTTTCGGTAAACAGTCCGCGCAGGACGCGTCTGCGGCTGGAACCGAGAGCGAGCCGCAGGGCGAGTTCGCGCGAACGGTCGGCGGCGCGCGCCGCAAAGAGGCTGCCCAGGTTGGCGCATGCGGCCAGAAGGATCAGCGCCGCCAGAAGCATCAAGCCTGCCAAAAATCCCCGCACCGGGCGCCCAAGGTAATCGCCGTAGAGGCTTGGGCGAGCGAGGGTAAAGGTCATGTTGCCGTCATCTTTGGGATAGGTCTTTTCGAGATAGGAGCCAATCGTGTTAAGGTCGGCGATTGCTTGCGCCGGAGTC
The DNA here is from genome assembly GCA_035945555.1 of Acidobacteriaceae bacterium. Lineage (GTDB taxonomy): Bacteria > Acidobacteriota > Terriglobia > Terriglobales > Acidobacteriaceae > Silvibacterium. The sequence continues at coordinate 15,332 of DASZAG010000063.1, read as the reverse complement.
ACGTCGGGTTTGAGATGACCGACTGCCTCAAAGATCCAGCGGGTTCCGCGCGTGTTGAGGTCATATCCCGTGTTGACTTGCTCGTGGTTGACGATGGGCACGAAAAAGTCGGGATAGAAGAACAAAAGAGTCCCATGAAACGTGGGCGGAGTGACTCCGATGATGGTGAAAGGATGCTTGTCCAACTGAACGACGTGGCCTATTACACTGCGATCATCCTGAAAATGGGTGTGCCAATATGCGTAGGTAAGGACGACATATGGAGCGCTGTTTGGACCGTGCTCATCGGATGAATGGAAAACCCGGCCAAGGTATGGCCGAATGCGTAATGCGTCGAAGTAATTCCCACTGGTTTCATAGAGCCAGGCCTCGGATGTAGTTTTGCCCGTGTCGACGCCTGCCTGAGCAAACGTAAAAGCAGCCAGGGCTTCGAAGCTATGGTTGCGATCGCGCAGGTCGAGATAGTCGGGATACGACTGGAATCCGTTATCGGATCCGTGTTGAAGTCCGTAGAGGCTCTCCGATTGAGGCGCATATTGCGGGTGCAGGATAAAGGCATCCACGATGCTGAACACCACGGCATTCGCGCCGATGGCGAGCGCGAGCGTCAGGACGGCGGTGATGGTGAATCCGGGAGATTTGCGCAGCATGCGGAGGCTCACGCGGATGTCCAGCAAAAAGGTTTCGATGAAGTTGCCGCCGAGGGCTTCGTAGGATTCCTGCTTGAATCTGTCCCGATTGCCGAATTCGATGCGGGCGCGTCGCTCGGCTTCGGGGCGGGGAAGGCCGGAGCCCTCGAGATCGTCGGCGCGCAGCTGAATGTGAGAGCGAAGTTCTTCTTCGGTATCGCGCGCGACCTGCGAATGCCGGAAGAGTTTGGTGGCTATCGAACGAAAATACGCAAGCAGCTTCATCGCGATTACTCCTTTCGCCCATCGGTCTTCACACCCATGATCAGAAGCCACAGCATTGGCGCGACTTCGCAGAGGATCCCGGCCATCGTCGCATACGAGCCCAGATAACTTGCAACTGGCGGCAGCAAATAAATAAGCCAAACCATGCCGGCCAAAACCATCAGCACGCCGAGAATCCGAGGCAGTAAGCCCGAACGCACCATGAGCCAGCCGATTGCGAGGCAATAGAGCGCGTGGAAGGTCATGGCGAGGTTTACGCCGCGGGGCTGTAGTCGCAGCGACTCAAAGGCGAGCCCCACGAGGCCGAAGGACACGGCGAGCAGCGCAACCGCGCCGTTCGCTGGCCGAAAAATCGCATAGAGAAGCAGCGTAACGGCGACGTAACATCCGACCGGAATGGCGACGGCGGCAATGACGGGAAGGCTGCCTGGCGAGATGAACTCAGCGAAGACCGCCGTGAATATCGCTGCGAAGTAGAAGACTCCGGCGATTCTGGCCATCACGTGCGGGGGAGCGGCTCGATACTGCTCGATTGTTAGCCCTGTGCTCATACTCGCTTCTCCTCAGTAGAAATGAGGCCCGGTGTTTACTTCATACTTGCTCCGGCTGAGGTCCGAGCGCGGCAGCAATGGCGGTTGCGAGGCGGTTCCAGTTTTCGGTTTCTTCGCGCAGACGGCGGCGTCCGGCGGCTGTGAGTTCGTAGTACTTGGCCCGGCGATTGTTTTCTGATGTGCCCCAGCTTGCTTTCAGAAGTCCCTGGCGGACGAGTCGAAAAAGGCCGGGGTAAAGCGCGCCCTGCTCGACAAGCAAGGCATTGCAGGAGATTTGCGCGATGCGCAGGAGGATGCCGTATCCGTGAAGGGGGCCGAGCGAAACGGCGCGGAGGATAAGCAGATCGAGAGTTCCGGGAAGAAGCTGGGCTTGATCTGGCATGGTCCACTCCTAAGATGGTAAGGAGAGTAGCGCTGCCACTCCTAAGCTGTCAAGGGGAGTTTTCGGCGAGCCGCAGTTCGGCTATTTCGAGCTCGATTCCGCCGAAGTCGGGGTGGTTGTTTTTCCGGACTTTGTAGGCGAGGTCAATGAGGGAATCGGGTTCGAGCGCGAGAGCCTGGAGCTTTTCAGCGCAGTTCCAGCCGACGGCGGAGATCGTGACTTTGCTTGACGCGAGGCGCAGGCGGATGTGCTTTTCTTTCATGATGTGGGGCGGGGCCGCGACGCGGAGATTGGCGGCGAAGAAAATGGGCTCCTCGTTGTCCATGCCGCAGGGCTCGAGCTTTTTGAGCGAGGAGTAGAGAGACTCATTGACCTGCTCAAGCGAGAGCGCGGCGTCGCACTCGAGCGGACTACCGAGGTCGGCTTCGGAGAGGTGTGTTTCCGCGTAGGCAGTGAGGCGGTCGCGCAACTCGGGCACGCGCGATGAGGGAAGCGAGAATCCGGCGGCGTGGGCGTGGCCTCCGAAGCGGGTGAAGAGGTCGTGGCAGCTTTCAATGGCATTGAGCAAGTGGAAGGCGGGGATAGAGCGGCCGGAGCCGTGGGCTTCGCCGTCTTCGTGGGCGAGAACGAGCGCGGGTTTGCCGGTGCGCTCGACGACGCGGGAGGCGAGGATTCCTATGACGCCGCGATGCCAGCCTTCGCCATCTATGACGAGACAGCGGGAGCGGTCGAATTCGGGTTGATCGAGCAGCGCGAGGATCTGGGCGAGGGCAGCGGCTTCAGTGTTTCTACGTTCGGTGTTGAGTTGCTCCAGTTTTTCTGCGATGGACTGGGCGCGGGCGGAGTCGCGGGTGGTGAAAAGCTCGACCACTTCGGAGGCGATGTCCATGCGTCCGGCGGCGTTGATGCGAGGGCCGAGGCGGAAGCCGATGTCGATAGGAGTCAGGGCGCGTCGAGACGCGTCGATCTGCGCCACTTTGAGGAGCGCGCGGAGACCGGGATGGATAGGGCGCTCCAGTTCTCGAATGCCGATAGCGACGAAGACCCGGTTTTCGTCGAGAAGGGGGACGGAGTCGGCGACGGTGGCGATGGCAAGCAACTTTAGAAACGATGGAATAAGTTTTGTAATTGCGATATTACGATCATGAAGTTCAAGTAATGCTTGAGATAGCTTGAAGGCGACTCCGGCGCCACAAAGGTGCTTGCAGGGATACTGGCAACCGGGCTGGTTGGGGTTGAGGATGGCGAGAGCTTTGGGGAGTCCGAGCGAGGCTTCGGGTAGATGGTGGTCCGTGACTACGAGGTCGAGTCCGAGCTGGGCGGCGGCTTCGGCTGCGGCGAAGGCGCGGATTCCTGTGTCGACGCTGATGACGAGGCGGATGCCTTCGCGGGCGGCGACTTCGAGGATTTCGCGCTGCATTCCGTAGCCCTCGCGGAGGCGGTGCGGAACGTGGAAGCGCACAGTGCCGCCGAGGCGTTCGATGGCGGTTTTGAGGAGGACGACGGCGGTGGTGCCGTCCACGTCGTAATCGCCGTAAATGAGGATGGTTTCCCCTGCGGCGATCGCCTGCTGAATGCGGCGAACAGCAGCTTCCATGCCGAGCATGAGGTAGGGATCATGCAGATGATCGAGGGATGGATTGAGGAAGCGGGCGGCTTCCTCGGCGGAGCGAATGCCGCGAGCGATGAGCAGCGAGGCGATGAGCGGCGATACCCCGGTGGCGCTGGCGAGTACGGCTTCGGCCGCAGAGTCAGTGTCGCGGATGATCCAGCGGCGAGTTTTGGGTGAGAGTACTGCCTGAGTGGCGCTCACATTATGCCTGGCCGAAATGCGTTGCTGATTCGGGCGTCAATGTGGACGCCGTTTTAATTCACGGAGCCGTCTTCTTCCTCATCTTCGCTGGCAAATGGCAGTTCGCCGAAGTCGAGAGAGTCGAGGAGATTCTGATAGCGCTTGTACCAGGGTGTGGTGCTCTCGTGCAGGAAGACGATGCCCTGGTGAGCGAAGCCGAGCTGGATGTATCCCACTTTGCCCACGTAGGTGGTGAGCGACTGCGCTTCGTCGATTTCGGGCGCGTCAGCGTCGGGAAAGCTCGACTCGTGCAGTTCTTCGATGAGCAGTTCGAGGTCGGGTTTTTCCAGGCGGATGGCGCTCATGGTGAGGAAGGTTGCGCCAGCGGCCTTTGCAGTCTCAACAAAGTCCTTCCAGCTATCGGGGTTGTCCTCGTCTTCCCACAGAACAGTGGGAACATCGTCGCTTCCGACGTAGGCGGGAACGCGGCGGAGTCCATGACCTTCGATGAAGGCCACCATGTCGTCTTTGAGTGAGAGCAGGCTGGTCGGAGTAAGCATCTTTAATCCTTATTGTCGCAGCTTTCCGCGGAGTGGCGCGTGGAAAAGCAGGCAAAATTGCGCGTCGAAGCTGGCAATTACTTTTGGGCGGCGATGAGCAGGAATGTTGGGCGGTCGATTTCCTCCTGTAATAACGGGTCGGCGGCAACCTGGTCCGTTGTCGGACAGAATTCTTTCACTTGCTCAATTCTGAAGCCAGCTTTTTGCAGCGACGTGAGCGTAGTTGCCATGGTTCGGTGGTACTTTATGACGCCCGAAGTGAGCCAATCGGTTTTTCTTTCACCCTCGACGAAATAGTGGTCGACGGGCCAGAGCCTATGACCATCATCTGCAGTGCGCCAGCCGGGATTCAGAGAGGCCATGAAGATGGGGTGCTCCGTTGTGAACACCAGATGTCCGCCCGGGACGAGCGATTTGTAAATGGACGCAAATAGACGAGCGGCATCCTCGACGTAATGAAAGGCGAGGGAGCTGTATACGAGATCAAAGCTGGCGATTGGAATGTTGAGGTGTTCAAGGTCGGCGATGGAGTAAGTCACGCCGTCATCACTCGTCATGGCGCGGGCGCGAGCCAACATTTTTTCGGACAGATCGAGGCCGAGCACACTTGCGGCTCCGTTTTCGCGGGCCCAGCGGCAGAACCATCCATATCCGCAGCCAAGATCAGCAACACGAAGTCCCGCTAATTTGGGGAGCATGGAACGGATTTCGGGCCACTCGGGCGCGCCCGCGAGTCCGTGAATGGAGCGCGGGAATTGACTGTACCGCTTAAAGAAGTCAGGTCGGTCATATACGTTTTGTGCCAAAGTGAGACTCCCGAAGGCGACGGACGAAGGGTCCGGCGACTGTGCTATATTTCGAGCAAGATACATGATATTTTCACGCGACTACGTTGGATACCTGGCGCGGCACACGGTCGCGCACCTGATTGAAGCCAAAATGATCCGCACGGACAAAGTTCCGGCGGTGAGTGAGCGTGTAAACGCCGGGCTGCTGGAAGAACTGTCACTCGAAGACCGCATTAACGAAGAGGTCAGAGTGATTCTGGAAGCCTACCAGGACGAGATGCACCGAACCGGGGCGGGCTACGCCGAGATGTTCAAGAAGGTGAAGCTGGAACTCGCGAAGAAATACAAGGCGGTGCTGTGAGAATTTCGCGCGACAAGCTGAACAAACTGGCGCACGTGGTTGCCGACACGCTGGCGGATACCGATGAGTGCGAATTTCTGGAAGACCGCAACACGATTCGGCAGGCGGCGCGGGGCATTCTGGAAAAGCTGCTGATGGAAGAAACACGCATTGACGCGGCCGCCCGGCTCAAGATTGCGTCGCAGCGGCGAATTATTCCTGAGGGCAGCCAGGAATGGGACATCCTGTACCGCAAGTATTACAACGACGAAGTGAAGAAGCTGGGAATCTAACCGCGTCGGCTGCGTTGGGATGCGGCTGTGGGCCGGTGAATTTCTGGTATAGTCGAAAGAGTTGGCAGAGTGCGTGTTGCGCGCTCGCTGGCTCCATCCGGTTTTCTCAATCTGGCGCCATGGTGTAACTGGTTAACACGCCGCCCTCTCAAGGCGGAGAGTTCGGGTTCGATCCCCGATGGCGCTACCAAACAAATCAGCAATTTGCGAACTGTTTAGCTCCTCGTCCGAATTTCGTGGCGCCCGCAACACCCGGTTAGTCGGTTATAAAGCCCAGCCTTTGGTCGCCTTGACACTGGCCACAGATGGGAGGAACATCAGCCTGCGGCTAGGGTCACAGGCAATCCAAAGCTGCATCCGGTTGGGCTCACAGGTGCGGCGAAAGCCGCTGCCGGCTTCATTTGGCCGGGAGGTCTGAGCGATGGCTTGGCTGAGCGGTTTAAAAGGCACGGTCCAGAAATTCGCCAGGGTGGAGCACCCTCGTGCCGAACGGCGACCTGCATCGGGGCTGGCGGCCAGATATGGGCTAGACTCCACTTCCGCGCCCGCGGTCATCAAGAACATCAGCGACACCGGCATCTACCTGGTCACTGAAAAGCGCCTCCGCACCGGCGAATCGATCACCCTCACGCTGGCGGAAGAAGGAGAGCCGGAGAACGGCTCCGACCTCCAGATTACCGTGCACGCGCGGGTCGCCCGGCAGGGAGACGATGGCATCGGGCTGTCGTTTGTCCTGCCTCCAGGAATGGATACCAACCTCTGGGCAGTGCTCGTACGAAACATCGTCGTTCTTACCGATCAAAGTCAAATCGCGCAAATGTTCCGCACCCTTCGGGCCATCCTCTTCCTCTGTCGCATCTGCGGGTCCGAGGCTGAAGAAGCGATCCTTCTGCTGGGCGGACACCTCGACGCGGACCGCACTGCAGCCGTCGTAAAGATCGCGATTTCCGCGGAAAATCTGCTCGCTTCGGAGCCTGACGCCGACCGCATGCGCGCGCATCCCAAGCTGGTGGCAAGCATCCTGAGAGAGGGGTCCTGGTCATGGAGTGTTGATGAAGTGGTCATGCAACTGTGGGTGGGACTGCTCGTCTCATCCTGCTCCCTTGATGCGCCAGACGACTCCAATCAGTTGCTTGTTAACCTGCTCATTCACATGACGCCGAACCATGCGAAAATCCTAATCCACGGATGCAAGCGGGAACTGGACTCTGACCGCGAAGGTGAGAATTCCCCCTCCGCTTCCATCATTCTGAACATGGAGGAGATGGTTGCTCTCACCGGCCAGCCCGACATCACCAGGAATGCGACCACTGTTGCCCATTTGTTCTATCTGGGAATGATTCCGAAAAACTTCAACTTCACCTCCTATCTTTTTGAGGAGAATATCGAGAGCTTCAACATCACCCCGACCAGACTGGCCCTCACGCTCTTCAAGCATTGCCACGGTGATCGCGAAAAGATCGAGCCGCAACTTGTCGAAGAGGCCACCGCCCATTTGGTCAACTTCGCCGCGTCCTTCAATGCATCGGCTCCCGATAAGCAAACCTCGCGCTGAGGACGGATGACTCGTAATCGCACCTGAAGCCGTCCGAGGTGAACTGGCGCAAAACCGCCCGGCTTGCCCTCTCAAGGCGGAGAGTTCGGGTTCGATCCCCGATGGCGCTACCAAACAAATCAATAATTTGCGAGCTGGTCGTTGTTTCGGCAGAATCCCGTTGACGGGCCTTCCGCCGCCATACTATCGTCGTTCAGCGATTTGACTCGATTGGTGAATGTCTCAGGGTCGAGCTAAGGCTGTTCGACGGCACCTGAGGATTTCCAAATTTCTGAAACACCCCGGGAGGTTCACGTATGGGCAGGTCAGTACTTGCTCGAAAGATTGTTGTATCCGTAGTAGGAATTTTTGTGGCCGGCTCTCTCAGCGTTATGCACGCGCAAGACTCCAACGGCAATGGCGGCGGGTTGAGACATATTGAAGACGGTATGCCGCCGGTTATGATTCATCCAACGGTTGAGGCTGCGCAGCAGGCCCGCGCAGGTCACAACAATGCGTCAAGGGCGACCGGGAATAACCTTTACTACCACGGCGGCGTTGGCGGTATTGGCGTGGAAACTACTCCTAAGGTTTACCTTGTGCTCTGGGGCTCCCAGTGGAGCAAGGATCCCAGTGGCGAAGAGAGCATCCTTGTGAACTTCTTCAAGGGTGTCGGTGGCAGTGCGTGGGAGAACTCGACCACGCAGTACTGCCAGGGCGTCGCCAGCGGTACGGTGTCGTGCAACGGCGCAGGCACGGCAGCAGGCAATGCAACAGGCAGGTTTGCAGCAGCCTGGTATGACAACGCAGTGGCAGCTCCGAGGCGTCCATCGCAGTCGGCACTTGCGGCCGAAGCTGTGAAGGCAGCCAAGTTCTTCGGCAATACCACTGCGGCGAAGAACGCGAGCGTGCAGTATGTGATCGCTACAGCGCATGGCAACAACGCGAGCGGTTTCGGATCATCGTATTGTGCGTGGCACAGCGCAACCTCCTCGACGTATGGCAACATTGCTTACACCAATCTGCCCTACATGACCGATGCGGGCGCAAGCTGCGGCGCAGACTTCAACGGCCTGGGCCCGAATGCGGGAATCACGATTGTTGAGGGACATGAGATGTCGGAGAGCGTAACGGACCAGTTTCCGAATGGTGGCTGGCTCGACGCCAACGGCGAAGAAAATGGCGACAAGTGTGCCTGGATCTCGTCGGGACAGGGCGCTTCGGCAAACGTAAAGCTCTCAACTGGAACTTTCCCAGTGCAGTCGCTTTGGAGCAACGCGTTCAATAGCGGCGCGGGTGGATGCGTGATTTCCTATCCATAATCGAACGCAGAAGAACGAGAATAAAAGAGCGGCCTCGACGGGTCGCTCTTTTGTTTTGAGGGCGCTGCATTTCAAACAGAGGTGAGACTTGAGGCACCAAGCCTAATTTTAAGTGGCGCCATCGCAAGCGATCTGTAGACTTGAAACAGTCAAAACCGTCTCACGCTCAAGGTGTTCGCCTCCCTACGCGCTGAGCCTTTGTGTATATGCGGCAGGTTGTTGCAAAGCCAGCGTGGGGCGATGAACTGGTGACTGAATGCGATTGATCGTAAGATTGTTTTGGTTTGGCCTTATCGCTGGTGCAACGGTTGTTGCGGCTGCCCAGCTTACTCCTCAAACATCCACTCAGGACGATGGAACGGGCGCGATTGCGGTTGCTTCTGATCGGCTTCCCGATGGGCCGATTCCGACGGGACAAGACAATGGCAACACTCAGGCTCTAGCGCAGCAGTCGGCGTCATCCGGACAAGCGTCAGCAGCGCAATCGACTTCAACGGGGCAGGCGACAACACCAGCTGGACAGCCACAGCAGACCGCGCCCCCTGCGAGTTCTGAATCGCCCGCCGTTACCCAGCCACAGGGCGTTGCAAGAGACAATCAGACAACTCCGCAATCGCCCTCCAGGCAAGATGCGGACAAGAATGCGCAGGACACAAGCGGCCAGGGCAAAGTTGCGGGAACATCGAATGATCGGCTTTTCTACACGCTGCCGGATTTCCTGACGTTGCAGCAAACTGGTAAGCTTTCGCCGCTCACGGCCGGAGAAAAATTCAAGGTTGTGGCTCTAGGCACTTTCGATCCCGTCGAGTATCCCTGGTGGGGAGTGCTTTCCGCGATCAGCCAGGCGCAGAACAGTGAGCCGGCCTATGGGCAGGGCTGGGTCGCCTTTGCGAAGCGCTATGGGACCACGGCGGGTGACAGCACCGTCGAGAACTTCATGGTCGGTGCCCTTTTTCCTTCAATTCTTCACCAGGACCCTCGCTTCTACCAGTCGAGCCAAGGAGGCTTTACACACCGTGCCGGTTATGCGATCAGCCGAATATTTGTGACCCGTGCCGATTCCGGGAAATCCCAGTTCAATTACTCAGAAATTTTCGGGGCCGCTTTCGCAGCCGCGGTATCGACGTACAGCTACCATCCCGCGAGTACGTACATCAGCACTCCCACCAATCCTCATCTGTTTATTCCCTCCGATCGAACCTTGTCGAACACGGCGAGTGTATGGGAGACACAGGTCGGGTTAGACACGATAACAATCGTTGTCAAAGAATTCTGGCCGGACATCCATCGCAAGCTGTCGCACGAGTCGAAGCAAAGTCCTGTACTCAGCCCTGGTCCAAGCGGCAATTGATTTCGCTACGAAGCGGTTCCCAAGCCCACTAAATTCGCGGCGATGATGATGACGATCATTCCGGCCCAGAGCAGGCGGACGGGGCGGCCCTTCGCCTGTTTCCACTCGCCGAGCGAGAGCCCGACGAGGCCTCCGAAGAGGACGTAGAGGCTCATGTGGAGCATCCAGTTGACGAATGAAAGATGCGTGGGAATGTTGGCGGCTCCCCAGGCGTAGAAGAAGAACTGGAGGTACCACATGATGCCTCCGGCGGCGGCCATGCTGCTGTTTTTGGCCAGCGTGGGCTGCGACTGTGAGAGATCGCGGCGCAGCGACAGGTCTTTGCGCCAGGCGAGCCGGATGAAGCAGTAGGCGAAGTTGATGAGGGCTCCGCCACCCATGATGATGACGTAGCTGGGTAATGCGGAGTAGAGGGGCTTGACTCCGGCGTGCACGGCTGCGACGGCCATGGGGCGCGCGGCGTCGATGGCGAAGGACATTCCCGACGAGAAGATTCCGCAGAGGACGGCGAGGATGAGTCCCTTCTTCACGTCGAACTCCTCAGCCTGCACACCCATGATTTTTTCTTTCTGGTGGCCGGCCCAGGAGACGATGGCGATTCCGATGAGTGCGACGATGATTCCCGCGATGGTGAAGAGGCCGCTGCGGCTTGCGAACAGGCTAATGAACTGGCCGTGGGCGATGGGCGGAACGATGGTTCCGACGACGAGCGTCACTCCGATGGCTACGCCGATGCCGAGCGACATGCCCAGGTAGCGCATGGTGAGGCCGTAGTTTACGTTGCCGATGCCCCACATGCATCCGAAGAGGAAGGCTTTGGCGAGGACGTCGTTGCTGATGCCGCCATAAAAGCCGAAGAAGCTCGGGAGCAGGATTACGCTGACAATGATGGGGAGCAAGACCCAGGAGAAAACTCCGGCGACGGCCCACGTGGTCTCCCATGACCACTTTTTGACCTTCTCGATCGGCGCGTAAAAGGATGCAGCTGCTGCTGCGCCGACCATGTGCCATCCGATCCCGGAGACGATTGCAGACATTCGAACGTCCTTCAAGTAGCCGTCAGATACGGGACGGGCCTATTCCCACTCGATGGTGCCGGGGGGCTTGGAAGTGATGTCGTAAACGACGCGGTTGATGCCGACGATTTCGTTCACAATGCGGCTGGAGATGGTTTTTAACACGTCGTAGGGCAGCGGGACCCAGTCGGCGGTCATTCCGTCTTCAGAATTCACGGCGCGGATGGCGCAGGTGTAGGCGTAGGTGCGCTGGTCGCCCATGACGCCGACACTCTTGACGGGAAGCAGGACGGCGAATGATTGCCAGATCTGGTGGTAGAGCCCGGCGCGCTTGATTTCGGTGACGACGATGTCGTCAGCTTCCTGCAGAAGGGCCACGCGGTCGGGAGTGATTTCGCCGAGAATGCGGACGGCGAGTCCCGGGCCCGGGAAGGGCTGGCGCTCGAGAATTTCCGCCGGCATGCCGAGGTCGCGGCCGATGCGTCTGACCTCATCCTTGAAGAGATCACGTAGCGGCTCGATGAGCTTGAGCTTCATGGTTTCCGGCAGCCCGCCGACGTTGTGATGGCTCTTGATGGTTTGTGACGGACCTTTGACGGACGAGGATTCAATGACGTCAGGGTAAAGCGTGCCCTGCACGAGCCAGTCGACCTGTCCGAAGTCCTCGGCGATCATCTGTGCCTGATCTTCAAAGACCGCGATGAATTCGCTGCCGATGATTTTGCGCTTCTTCTCGGGATCGGTGACGCCGGCGAGGCGCTCGAGGAAACAGGTACTTGCATCAACCGCAACGAGGTTGAGACCGAGCTTATTGCGGAGATTGTCCTGCACCTTTTGGAATTCGTCCTTGCGGAGGACTCCGTTGTCGACGAAGACGCAGGTGAGGCGGTCGCCGATGGCGCGATGAACGAGCACGGCGGCGACGGAGGAGTCGACTCCGCCGGAAAGAGCACAGATGGCGCGTCCGTCGCCGACTTTTTGCCGGATCGCAGCGACGGTGGACTGGATGAAGTGCTCGGGGGTCCAGTCGGCCTTGGCGTGGCAGACGTTGAAGAGGAAATTGCGGAGCACTTCGGTGCCGCGCCTGGTGTGGTGGACCTCGGGATGGAACTGCACGGCCCAGATGCGGCGCTCGGGGTTGGCGATTCCGGCCACGGCATTGGAGGTTTTGGCGGTGAGATGGAAGCCGGGCGGCAGGTCAATGGCTTCATCGCCGTGGGACATCCAGACATTCAGTGGCCCGGCGATGCCTTCAAAAAGCGGGGCTGACTTGTCGATGATGGAGACTTCGGCGTGGCCGTACTCGCGCTTATCCGCGGAGCGCACTTTGCCACCGAGATGGTGCGTGATGTATTGGAGTCCATAGCAGATGCCGAGGACGGGCACGCCAAGCGACAGGATGGCGGGGTCGGCGGGTGGCGCGTCTGCATCGTAGACCGAGCAAGGACCCCCGGAGAGGATGATACCGAGCGGCTTCTGGGCGCGGATCTGATCAATGGGCGCGGTGCAGGGAAGGACAACAGAGAAGACATTCTGCTCGCGGATGCGGCGCGCGATGAGTTGGGTGTACTGCGAGCCGAAGTCGAGGATGACGATCGAAGAGGTGTCCATAAATTAGGTTATAGGGAACAGGATAAAGGGTACAGGAAATAAATCGTAGCGCTGCTAGTTTGCTACCGCGGATGCGGAAGGCGTCGGAACAGCGGGGCTGTGCACGGAGAATGTGCGCCAGAACTCCACGTAGGCGGCGAGTCGCGCGACCTGAAAGAAGTCGGAAGCGATGCAGTAGAGGATGGTTCCGACGGCCCACCAGGCATAAAGGGAGTTGCCTTGCACCTGTGCCTCGAAGGGCAGAGGCATGGCTGACCAGATCATAGCCAGCACCATGAGCGCAAGCTTAAGGATGCCCATGATGAAGTTGATTTCGATGAGCTTGGCGGTGAGCGGCCCGAGACGAAAGCTGCGCGCAAGGCTGGAGGCGATACCGCAGCGCTCGAGCAGAAGAAGCAGCGGCGCGATGGAGAAGACCCAGCTTACCAGCGCCCACAGCGTGAAGACCACGAGCGAAATGCAGATGACGAGCGCGAAGTAGCCGATGATGTTTTGCGAGGCGCTCCAGAGCGTGACGGAAGCCGACCAGCGAATTGCCGCGAACCAGAAGATGATGCTGGCCGTGAAAAAGACAACACGGAGCAATTGAAGCAGGATGAGCGATCCCCAGCGGCGCGGCAGAGATGGGTCGTAGCGGCGAAGAACGGCGCTGCGTCCAATGCCGGAGGCGACGGCCCAACCAACCAGGCCAACTGGAACGACCCACGAAAGCGCGTGCATGACAGATGGCGCGAAGATCGCGTAGACATTTGACAGCGCTACGGCGGAGTTCATGGGGTCCGCGATGGAAAGCGCTGTGAAGTTGATGCCCGCCAACGGTGCGGCGTTCGCTGTGTAGATTCGCCACGCCTGCCAAGCCAGCAGGGCGGCGAATGGGATGCCAAAAGCCCAGCGCCATAAGACTTCCAGGGCAAGCAGGGATGGGCGGCGCCAGCACTCGCGCTGGATATGGAGGAAGGATTGGGTTCCGCGGACCGGCATATTAGGGTTTGCTACTTCACCACCAGGTTGACGAGCTTGCCGGGAACGATGATGGCCTTGACGACGGTGCGGCCCGCGATGCGGGCCTGTACTTTTTCGTCGGCCAGAGCGGTGTCACGCAGACTGTCCTGGTTCGCACCGGCGGGTACACGGATGACGGTGCAGAGCTTTCCGTTGATCTGCACGGGAACCTCGACTTCGTCTTCCCGCGCGAGCGCTTCATCGAACGTTGGCCACGGGGCGCGCAGCAGATCGCCCTCACCGCCGATCGTCTCCCACAACTCGCTGGCGAGGTAAGGCGCGAAGGGCGCGAGCAGGAGCACGAGATCGCGCAGGATGGCAGCCATGACTTCATCCGGCACGTCGCCCGCAGCGATTTGCGGCTCGGCGGCAGTGAGGGCGTTGACCAGTTCCATGATGGCGGCGATGCAGGTGTTGAAGTGCCAGCGCCCGCCGAAGTCCTCAGTAATTTTGCGGATGGTCTGGTGCAGCTTGCGTTGTAGCGCCTGCGATGTCGCCGTTGACTTGGTGGCGCCGAGAGGATGATTTGCGTGGCGCGTGACAAAACGGAAGACGCGGCCCAGGAAGCGGCTCACTCCGGCGACGCCGTCCTCCTGCCAGTCGAGGTCGCGGTCGGGCGGCGCGGCAAACAAAGCATAGGCGCGGGTGGCGTCGGCTCCGTAGCGGGCGATCATGTCATCGGGCGAAACAACGTTGCCCTTCGATTTGGACATTTTCGCGCCATTCTTGATGACCATCCCCTGAGTGAAGAGGCGCTCGGCGGGTTCGTCGTTTTTGATCAGCCCCATGTCGCGCATCACCTTGGTCCAGAAGCGCGAATAAATGAGGTGCAGAATGGCGTGCTCCACACCACCGATGTACTGGTCGATTGGGAACCAGTAATTTATGGTCGCGCTGTCGAAGGGCGCGGTACTGTTGCGCGCGCTGGTGTAGCGATAGAAATACCAGGACGAATCGACGAAGGTGTCCATGGTGTCGCTTTCGCGGCGGGCCTCGCCGCCGCACTTGGGACAGGCCACCTTCATGAACGATTCCACCTGCGTCAGCGGCGACTGGCCGATGCCGGTGAGCTTCACATCGGTGGGCAGAACCACGGGCAATTCGGATTCGGGCACCGGCACCACGCCGTCCTTAGGGCAATGCACCACCGGGATTGGCGTGCCCCAGTAGCGCTGGCGCGAGATGCCCCAGTCCTTGATGCGATAGGTGATGGCGGCCTTGCCGAAACCTTTCGATTCCGCAAGCTGATTCATCTTGCGCCGGGCATCCGCACTGTTCAATCCCGTAAACTCCCCGGAATTCTCGACGATGCCGTCCTCGGTGAAGGCGGCTTGCGGATGCTCCACCAGAGCCCCGTCCGCCGGGCGGATCACCGGCCGAATCGGAATCTGGAAGGTTGTACAGAAATCGAAGTCGCGCTCATCGTGCGCCGGAACGGCCATGATCGCGCCGGTGCCGTAATCCATCAGCACAAAATTCCCGATCCAGATCGGGACCTTCGCGCCACTATACGGATTGACCGCGTAATGGCCGGTGAAGTGGCCGTCCTTTTCGAGATCGCCGGGACCCTTTTGCGCGCGGGCGTCGACCATCTGCTTGGCGCGGGCGCGGCCCGTCTCATCGAGCAGCTTCTGGGCCAGGGGATGCTCGGGCGCCAGGATCACACACGTCGCGCCGAAAATCGTGTCCACACGCGTGGTGAAGACGCGGATTTTTTCATCGCCGCCGCCGTCTAGCGTGAAGTCGATCTCGGAACCCTCCGAGCGGCCGATCCAGTTGCGCTGCATGGCGAGCACCCGGTCCGGCCAGTTGCCTTCCAACTTCTCCGTGATGTCCTTCAGCAGTTCATCCGCGTAGGCGGTGATCTTCCAGAACC
>DASZAG010000062.1:0-2261 GCA_035945555.1 Acidobacteriaceae bacterium | reverse complement strand
TCATGCGGTGATCGGGCTGCAGCAACACGATCTGCGAGCTGCCGAGGCCGGGGCCGGCCAGCGGATGCCCTACGCGCAGCGAGACAACCATGGCCGGATGGGAGGAGTCAGCAGTGCCGCCTGCCGACGCGGCGCCAGGCCGCAGGGTGTAGACCTGGACAGGCGGCGCGTTGCTGTGCAGCAGGCCGGAGCAGCCGGCGATGCCGAGGGCCAGGAGAATCGGCGCCAGGCGCCACAGATAGTTCCGGAGTGTCATCTGACCTTCTCCGCGCCGAAATCCTTGCCAATCAGGACAAGAGCGCTGTGTACTCTGCTTTCGACGTCGCAGAAGGATGCTGGCAAAAAACCATTCTGATGCGTCAATGGGGGACATCTCTATGAGCCACTCCCAATTGAGTCGTTCAATGACGTATTAGCCCGCATTATGCACGAACCGCACGATGTGCCTTCTGATGGGCGGGGCGGGCGGCCTTCGCAGAGGAAATGGGAAGTTATAAACGAGGGGATGGTGCCACGCTACGAAGTTTATGCACATGACCGTCGTTTTATGCCAACATGTTTGAAGCGGGGACAAAGCGATCCATCGCCACTGAGTGGCGGGAGCGTTCAGGAGTGCGCCGGGCCTGTTGGCTACGCAGGGACGGCGCCCACGGAGCGGGCGATGCGCAGCCAGTCCTTGCGGTAGACGGCCGAGTCAGGCAGATGCAACACGATACGCCGCACGGAACGCTCTACCCACACCCCGAGCTTGATCAGCCGCTCGCGCAGCGTGCTGACCTGAGCTCGGGCGCAGTGGCCACTGCGGGCGCTGAGGCGCAGCTCCTGCATCAACACATAGGCGGCGGCGGTCAGGAGCACTCGCAGCTGGTTGGCGAGAAAGCTCGTGCAGCTCGTGCGGTCGATTTCCATGCCATGGTGCAGCTCCTTGATCCTGTTCTCAGCGGCCTCGCCCCGGTCGCAGTAGACGCGCTTGTAGAGATGCCGCGGGGAACCCTTCAGGTTCGTGACCACAAAGCGCGCGTTGTCCTTCGGCAGCCGGCCCTCCAGGCGCACGACCTCCGCCTTGATCAGGATGCGCCGCTTGCGCTCCTTCCAGCTCTTGGCCGCGTAGCGGGTCTCGCCAAAGAGATTCGCGGTCTTCCCGCGCCGCTTCGACAGCCGCCGCGCTTTGCCCATCAGTCGCCGAGCCCGACGCTTCAGGACCTTGTTTTCAGCCGTTCCGATGATGTAGTCGACCTTCGCCTCGTCCTCCAAGAAGTTCAACAGCGCAGGCCCTGCAAACCCGCCATCGAGGCGCACCAGAATGCGCGCTTTGGGAAAAGCCGCCCGCAACCGCTCAATGACTCTTTCGAGGATCCCGGTCGCTCCCTGTTTGGCTCCTGCGTTGCCGGCTCTGAGCACGTAGCAGAAGAGATACTGCTCGCGCTCCCGGTTGAAGGTGAGAAAACCCGCCACCGGCAGGTAACACCAGGTGTCGTAATGGCCGTTGAAGAAGGTGAGCTGCTGTCCGCCGTGAGTCGGATCGTCGGTGGGGTCAAGATCGATCGTGATGTGCTTGACCTTGCCGGCTCCCAAGCGCCTCCTATGCCGCTTGATGACAGTCTCGGCCAACGCCTCGCCCATCCGATACAGATCCGCCCGCCGCGGTGCGTTCTCAAACCGCGACAGCGTCGGCTGCGAGGCCAGCGCAGCGCCCCGCACCGGATCACGTCCGATCAGCAGCTTCTGAATGGGATCCTGCACCAACCGCGCGGCATCATTGCAGTCGACGTACCCGCAGGCGATCCCGTACAGCCGCTGACGAACCAAATCCCTGATCGAGTGCTCAACTTTGCCTGTCTGCCGCGCATCCACGATGCATCTGGCCAGACGCTCCGTCAGTCCCAGCCGCTCGTCGCACGCCTTCAGCAGAATCGCTCCGCCATCGGAGCTCGCGTGCGGCTGGTCGAATCTCACCACGAGGGGCTTCTTGAACAGACCCGGAAACAGGACAGACTGTCGTGTGGTATCTTCTGGCATGCAGGAGTCTTTCGAGTGACGGAAACGCTTGTGGTAAAGCCATTTCTATCACAACAAGGGCTCCTGCTCCCTCCCTTTTCACGTCCCTTCACGCATTTTGCGGGCTAGGGCCTGGCCTCCGACCAGCACCGCATCCTCGCTCGAGTTTTCTAGAATCTGCCGTACTTCATCGCTGGAGAGCGGAAGCTGAACGTTCTTCCACGTCATCGTCGTTCTCCAGCGCCGAGAAGCCACCCTTCGGC
>DASZAG010000061.1:0-3441 GCA_035945555.1 Acidobacteriaceae bacterium | reverse complement strand
TCCATGGTCTTGCGGCCGTCGCCGATGATGATGGGCGTGATGGGGGTTTCGCTGGCGGGGGTGGTGACGCCGCCGATGTTGAAGCCGAGCCTGCCTAACTCGTTTTTGAAGTAGCGGGTGTTGTCCCAGAGGCGTTCGACGCGTTCGGGCTCAGTTTCGAGCAGGTCGAAGGCTGCGATGCAGGTGGCGGCCACCGATGGCGGATGGGATGTCGAGAAAAGGAACGGGCGGGCGCGATGGTAGAGGAAGTCGATGAGATCGCGCGAGCCGCAGACGTATCCGCCGAGCGAGCCGATGGCTTTGGAGAGCGTGCCTACCTGGATGTCGACGCGGCCGTGGCAGTGGAAGTGGTCGATAGAGCCGCGTCCGTTGCGGCCGAGCACGCCGGATGCGTGGGCGTCGTCGACCATCATGATGGCTCCGTATTTTTCGGCCAGGTCGCAGAGCTTGTCGACGGGGCCGACGTCGCCGTCCATGGAGAAGACACCGTCGGTGATGAGGAGCTTGTGGCCGGGCTCGGAGGCGACTTCCTTTAGCTGCTCTTCGGCGTGGGCCATGTCCTTGTGGCGGAAGACCTTGATTTTGGCCTTCGAGAGGCGGGCGCCGTCGATGATGCTGGCGTGGTTGAGTTCGTCGGAGATGATGAAGTCGTCTTTGCCGAGGATGGAGGAGACGGTTCCGGCGTTGGCCGTAAATCCGCTCTGGAAGACGACGCAGGCTTCGACGTTTTTGAAGCGGGCGATTTTTTCTTCCAGCTCCATGTGGATCTTCATGGTTCCGGCGATGGTGCGGACGGCTCCGGAGCCGACGCCGTAGTCTTTGGTGGCCTGGATGGCGGCTTCGCGCAGCTTGGGGTGGGCGGTGAGGCCGAGGTAATTATTGGAGGCGAGATTGATGACCTGCTTGCCGTCGTAAGTGCAGACGGGGGCCTGGGTATCGTCGAGCACGCGCAGGCGGAAATGGGTGCCGCGGGCCTTGAGGTCATTGATGGTGGCGGTGAGGTGCTGGAGCTGCGGACGCTGAGAGAGTTCAGTAGCCATGGAGTGCCTCGCTGGAAAAGTCGCAACCCTTAATCGTAGAGCATTGACGGGTTTCCGTCAGATACAATGGGAGCTTGGTGGCTTGCCTCTTCTACAGGGGTTGGCGCGCCTTGTCATTTGAGAGAGCAGAGAACCGGAAGAATGAATTTGCAGTCGTTGCGGCAAGGCATGATCAGGCTCGCGGGCCTGGCGTTTGTATTCGGCAGCGTTTTTGGATTGGCACAGGCGCAGGTTGCGACGCACACGCAGCTCTCCTCCGTTCAGAACGATCACCGCGTGACCTTCACGGCGAAGGTGAGCGATATCGACGGGAATCCGGCGACGGATGGCGTGGTGACGCTCGAAAACGCAAAGGGGCAGTCGCTTGGGTCGGGCTTTGTGAAGAATGGACAGGCCACGATTGACGTAGGCCAGCAACCGAGCGGGCGCATTTACGCCGATTACAGCGGTGCCGCGGGCTTTCGGGCTTCCATTGGCCAAGGGCAGGTGAGCAGCGAAACCAGCAGTACCGAGCCCGACTTCACGATTACCGCGAATCCTACTTCGGTGAGCCTGAGCCCGGGCCAGTTCGGGACTGTGGTGCTGACGGTCACGCCGCTGAATAACTTCAACGATATGGTGACGCTGTCGTGCTCGGGGAATCCGGCACAATCCGACTGCGTTTTCAGCCCTTCGACTCTGACGCCTTTGAATGGCGCGCCGGCGTCGAGTTCGCTGCAGATCACGACTCAGGGTTCTTCTGGCGCGAGCGTGGTGTGGCCGGGGCAGAGTTCACACGTAGCCTATGCCGTTGTGTTGCCGGGGATACTGGCGTTGTTTGGCTTGGGCGCGATTCGCAGGCGCTCGGGCTGGAACTCGCTGAGGGTAATGGGGTTGGTCGCGTTGCTGGCGGCGGGAAGTCTGGGTCTGAGCGCATGCGCGCAGAGATACGATTATTTGCACCATCCACCTGCGGGAAATCCCGGTGTTCCTGCTGGGACCTATAACATCACGGTGTCGGCCTATTCCAATAATGGCGCTGCGGTAACCAGCCACACGCTGACGGTTGCGCTGACGGTGAAGTAGGGACCGGCCCCCTTCGGCTCCGCTCAGGGCGGGCTGTCCAGGCACACGCGCTTCGTTCCGAAGCGCCGCTCCCAGAGTAAGTGGTGGGCATTGCTGCGGCTGATTCTCGAGGCGAACATGTGAACATGTTCAAAAATAGTTGTTGCATGGAGGCGGGATGGGTGTACTGTTTAATTTGAACACGTTCAATTTCTGGTTAAAGGAGCACCATGAGTCCTCAGAAGGCGAACCGGACATTGGGCAGCAAGTCCGAAGAGACGAGGGCACGCATTCTCAATGCCGCGCTTGCGGTTTTCCGTGAGCGCGGCTTTGAGCGAGCCACGATGCGGGAGATTGCTGCGAAGGCCGAAGTGGCGGTCGGGGCGGCGTACTACTATTTCGAGTCAAAAGACGCGATTGTGATGGCGTTTTATGAGCGCGCGCAGCGGGAGATGAAGGCCGATCTCGACGCGATGCTCGACAGGAGCCGGACGCTTGAGTCGCGGCTGCGGGGCATTATTGCCGAGAAGTTCGCGTATTTCGGCCCAAATCGCAAGCTGCTTGGAGCGTTGTCGGTTCACACGGACCCTGAGCATCCTCTGTCACCGTTCAGCCAGGAAACGGCGGCGATACGCGAACAGGATATTACCTCGTTCCAGCGGGCGGTGGATGACTCGAAGGTGAAGCTGCCGCCGGGCATCCGGCCATATTTAGCGAAATTGCTGTGGCTGTACCAGATGGGACTGATTTTGTTCTGGGTCTATGACCGGTCGGAGGGGCAGGCGAAGACGAAGCTGCTTTTCGACAAGACGCTGAAGATGCTGCTGATTGTGCTACGCATCGCGGGGTTTCCGTTGCTGCGGCCGCTGCATCGTTTGGGCGGAGAGATATTGGACGCTGTCTACCAGAAAGGCTAGGGCGAAATGCGCATTGTTCTTCCAGGAGGCAGCGGGCATGTAGGGACTTCGCTGGCGCGGCATTTCCACGCGCAGGGGCATGTGGTAACGGTGTTGAGCCGGACACCGAGTCCGATGCCGTGGCGGGTGGTGGAGTGGGATTACGCAAGGCCGGGTGCATGGGTCGATGAGCTGGAGGGGAGCGACGTTTGCATCAACTTGACCGGTAAGAGCGTGAACTGCCGGTACAACGCTGCGAATCGGCGGGAGATTTACGATTCGCGGATTCAGCCGACACAGAGGCTCAATGAAACGATTGCGGGCCTGCGGAATCCGCCTCGAATCTGGCTGAACGCCGCGACGGCGACGATTTACAGGCACGCGCTGGATCGCGCGATGGATGAGGCTACGGGCGAGTTGGGCGGTGGTGAGCCGGGCGTTCCCGAAACGTGGAACTTCTC
>DASZAG010000060.1:0-3589 GCA_035945555.1 Acidobacteriaceae bacterium | reverse complement strand
GACGACAGAGGTTGAGGGGTCCGATCCCATTCGTGCGGCGCCGACCAGGTGTGCGTAGCGAGCCTCCTGCACTACTTCGGTGGCGCCCGCAGCGGCCATAACTTCCATAGTTTTTTCCTTGGCAAACTTGATCAGCTTTTTGTCATTGTCGTGCAGATTGAAACACACATAAGCGACGGGCAATCCGAAGCGATCCTTTTCGTCAGCGAGGGTCACGCGATTTTCGGGCCAAGGAAGAATTTCACCGAGGAGACCGAATGCTGCCCAGTGGTTGTAGTCCATCATCTCGCGCCGCAATCCCCATCCCCATGCTTTCTTGGAGGCCAACATCTGTTTCCCAAAGGCGATGGGTAGCGGTCCGACGGTCTGGATTGCGAATCCGCGGGCAAAGTCGTTTCTCGGGTCCGTCTCGTAAAACTCTTCTGTTAAAGCATGCGCGGGAGGAGCTTTGTACATGCGAACGGGTTGATCGAATCGCCCCAGGACCACATTTCCGGCTTGCGCCATGAGATAACGTCCGACTGTACCGCTTGAATTCGCGAGTCCATTTTCAAATCCGGGGCAAGCGGAGTTCAACAGCAGCCTCGGGGTCTCAATCGCATATCCACAAACGATGACCGCTTTCGATTTCTGGAAGTGCGGCCTTCCTTCGCGATCAAAGTAATGGACGCCGGTCACTCGCCGTTCCTTACCCAACTCAATCCGCGAGGCCATACAGTGATCGCGGATTTCGGCGCCTTGCTTCAGAGCATCGGGAACGTGAGTGATCAGCGTACTGGCCTTCGCGCCGACCTTGCATCCCTGAATACAGAAGCCGCGATAGATGCAGTGCGGCCGATCTCCGTGCGAACCGGACAAAATTGCGACCGGGCCCCCAATCGAGACTGGAATATTCAGGGCCGAGCAGCCGCGAATGAGCGCATTGCCAACGCCACCCATGGGATGCGGTCCGTACGCATAACCGTGGGGATGACCCCAGGGGTAATAAGCAGGTCCTGCGACCGGCATTTCCAGTTCTAACTGCTCGTAATAAGGAAGGATATCGTCGTATCGGATGGGCCAGTCAACGCCTACCCCGTCGCGGGTATGGATTTGGAAATCGGAGGGGTGCAGGCGCGGAGTGAACGCTGCCCAATGCACGGAGCCGCCGCCCACTCCCTTGCCGCAGTTGTTCGCGCCCAGAGCAAGCGGATCGGTACCGCCAGTTACCCGTGGATCTTCCCAGTAGAGTTCATGGGAGCCCGCTTCATCGCTCACCCAGTCGTGCTCGGTATCCCAGAAAGGTCCCGCCTCGAGGCCCACGACATTGAAGCCCGCCCGAGCGAGACGCTGCAACAGAACTCCACCCGCGGCGCCGACTCCGACAATGACATAGTCCACGTCATCCTGTTGCGCAAACGTTCGCATCGGCACATGGACAGACTGCAGGGATCCCAGCATGTGCTTGCCGTTGCTCGGTCGTTGAAACGCGCCCAGGATCGGTTTTTTCACGACAACCTCATGCTTCTTCGACTACCTTATGCTGGTCGGACTCGGTGTGTAAGTCCGATGCCGAGTGCACTTCGTGAGAGATGGTGGCCTCAGGTGAGAGCCACTCATACCGCTTCTCCTCAACCTCCCAAGGCTCCGGCTCGCCGCGCTCCAGTCGTGTGTAGGCGCGGGGATAGGCGGGGCCGCCGAATCCAATCTCGTCCCATGCCCACGGGTGGGCATAGTACGCATCGATGGCATCGCCCATCATCAGTTGCCAGAAGCGATGCACCGACATGCGACTCCATATTTCCTTGGCAGCCTTCGGCTTTCCGTCATGAATCGCCTTCAGAACCAGATCCTGCTGGCGATATGGTAGCGAGAGAAAGTCATTTCCGTACTGTTGCCGCGCCTCCTCATTTAACGCCTCGCGCCCTAACCGGTAGGCATCGCGATCCTGCGGCATCGTCTCGAAGCGGTATCCCACGGTCTGATTTATGTGAAGCCGATGATCGAGAGGACCGACGAGGGGAATCTGTCGGTCCGCCGTGCGGTCGGTCTGTGGGATGAGATGATCAAAGACCGCGGTCCAGAATTCAAATTCCTCCGCGGAAAAAAACTCCACAGCCCGCGCCGGCTCCAGCCGCTTAGTAACGACCTGCCGGGTGGCGTCATCCCAGAAGGGACTTTGCGAAAGCGTGCTGAAGACGGGGTAATAGCCCGGAGTGCACATGGGCGTGAGTGGTTCGCCGGTCGCAGGGTCGCGAGGCAGACGAGAAGAATCGATCTCACTGTGTTTCTTCATTTGCGTTTTCGCCGAAGCAGACTGGCCAGCATGCCGAGCATTCCGGCGGCTCCAAACAAAAGTGGTGCGAAGATCGGCGGGCCGTAAAGGACGTTATAAAGAAGATGCTTCGTTCCGCCGGGCCGGCGAAGTACACCGCGGCCGTGATAGTAGAAGCCGACGGCCGCGTCGGCAGCAGCTAACATCGAGAGAGCCGGCAGCGCAGTCGTCGCCACCTTCCGGCTCTTCACGGAAGCAAACGCAGCAGCGGCGAGAGCGGGCGCGAGAATGATCGGCGTCCATTGCGCCGCGTAGCGGAAGTTGTTTTTGTAGTGAGAATAGAAGGCTTCGAACCCGCTTAGCAGAGCGCTCAGTCCGGTCACAATGGCAACTTGCCGCTGAAAACGTCCTTCGCGCATGTCCTGTTCCATGGAGAGCACTCTCCGGCCCTCGCGCGAAGGCAGGAACCGCGCCAGAAGCGTGCCCTTTCCCGAGGTCAAAACGTGAGAGGCCTCTTCCCGCTGCAGATAAGACGCAATCAGTCCGAGATATGCGCTTGTACCAAATAGCAATGGAGCAAAAATCGGCGGTCCCATAATCATGTTAGTCATGGGGAGACGCCATCCGCCCGGCTTGCGGTTGATGCCCCGGATGTGGAAGTAAAAGCCGATTCCTGCGTCAACCAGAGTGACTGCCGAAACCAAACGCAGGACGCCCTGAGCCGCCCGGCGGCTGAAGAATCCTGCGATGCCGGCGAGCGCAAGCACAGCGCTCATGATGACCGGCGTATACATCACACGCTGGCTGTAGCTCCCGCGATAGTGCTCGTAAGCGACTTCGAGGCCGCTAAGAACGCTGGTCGCAGCGGTAAGCAACGAAAGGCGTCTTTGAAACTGCCCGTCCCGGACGTGGCTTACAACGATCTCCAGATCCCGACGGGCATGTCGAATGGCCAGTGCGGACTGCTTCGGCATTGCCTTAAACGACCTCGCGGATTTTGTCGAGGGCAATCGTCTTGATAATCTTCACTGCGTCTTTCTGACCTCGCACCAGAGCCTTGGCGAAATGGAGAGCCTGCTCGGTGGTCGCCTTTCCGGGCATCGGCGGCTCATTGGGATCAACGACTGCTTGCACAAGCGACGGACCCTTGTGCGCCAAGGCCTCGCGCAAAATGTGCTCTGCCTCTGCCGGGTCCTCCAA
Source organism: Acidobacteriaceae bacterium (assembly GCA_035945555.1). GTDB lineage: Bacteria > Acidobacteriota > Terriglobia > Terriglobales > Acidobacteriaceae > Silvibacterium. Next base: position 135 of record DASZAG010000060.1, on the reverse strand, counting down.
CGTAAAACCGCGCGCTCCGCAGGCTTCAGCCACTTGGGCGAAGTCGATCGGCTGCAACTCAACGCCGTACTCGGGGTTGCCTTCCAGAATCATCTGCTCCCATTTGATCTGGCCGAGCACGTTGTTCTTGATCAC
>DASZAG010000059.1:0-3556 GCA_035945555.1 Acidobacteriaceae bacterium | reverse complement strand
TCTGGCGCTGGGCGCGGTTGATGTTCCCATCTACCCCACGCTGACGGTGGAACAGACGGCTGATCTGCTGACCGACTCCGGCGCGCGCGTGGCAGTGGTTTCGACCAAGACCCAGTATGACAAGGTGGCGCAGGGACGTGGGAGGACAGCATTGGAGCGCATCGTCATTATGGATGACGAGGGCACGCCGGACGCGGTGCGGTTCTCGTCGCTGCTGACCGATGTGGATCAGGCGATGGGACGCGATGCGGCCTTTGACCGCCTGGCCTACGACGTAGGGCCGGATGATCTTGCGACCTTGATCTATACCTCCGGCACAACGGGCGAGCCGAAGGGCGTGATGCTGACGCACGGCAACATTGCGGCCAACATCAACGAGTCGCTGGCGGGGTTCGACATCAAGGCTGACGATAGCTGCATCTCGTTCCTGCCACTGTCTCACATCACGGCGCGACATCTGGACTACGCGATCTACACGCGGCAGGCTACGTTGGCGTATTGCGGGAGCTTCGACAAGCTGCCGGCGGCGATGGCGGCGGTGAAGCCCACGGTGTTCGTGGCGGTTCCGCGGGTCTACGAGAAGTTCCGGCAGGAGGTGGAGCGGAGGGCCGGAGGTTCAGCGGTGGCGCGGCGGATGCTGAAGTGGGCGCTGCGGACAGGGGCGAAGCACCGGGGCGAAATTGAGCGCGGCGACCAACCCAGCGCGGCCAGGTGGAAGCTGGCGAACTCGCTCGTCTTTAAAAAAATGAAACACGGATTTGGCGGGCGGGTGCGCTTCTTTATTGCCGGTGGCGCGCCGCTGGGACTGGATACGGCGGAGTGGTTCGCGTCGGCGGGCATAAGAATATTGGAAGGTTACGGGTTGACGGAGACCTCCCCGGTGCTGGCGATCAACACGCCAGCGGCGAACCGAATGGGTTCAGTTGGCAAGCCGCTGCCGCAGGTGGGCTGCAAGATTGCGGAAGACGGCGAGCTGCTGGTGAAGGGGCCGAATGTTTTTTCCGGTTATTGGAAACATCCACCGCATGAGCCGGAAAATTTTGACGCGGACGGCTGGTTTAAGACCGGCGACATCGGGCGTCTGGATGACGACGGGTTTCTCTACATTACCGATCGCAAGAAAGAGCTGCTGAAAACCTCCGGCGGAAAGCTGATTGCTCCGCAGCCGATTGAGAATCGGCTGAAGGCCAACGTGCTGGTTAGCCAGGCGGCGCTGGTGGGCGACCGGCGGAAATTTGCTTCGGCGTTGATTTCTCCAAATTTTGCCGCCCTGGAAGCATGGGCGGCCAGCGAGGGAATTGCAGCCCCGACCCGGCGCGACCTGGTGCGGGATGCGCGAGTGGTCGGGGCTTACCAGAAAATTGTGGACGGCGTGAATGGCTCACTGGCGAACTACGAAACCATTAAACGGTTCCTGCTGGTGGCTGAAGAATGGTCGCCGGAAACGGGCGAGTTGACCGCCACGCTGAAGCTGAAGCGTAGAGTGGTTGTGGTGAAGTATGCTGCGCAGATTGCCGAGTTTTATGAGGAGCCGGCGGCGCAGATCGCCACATAAATTTTTCAGGCATTTTCGCAGCTAATTGATTCCATTGGATCAGCTTTTCAGGTTCTCGCCTAAAAGATTGATTCTAAGGGGCTAGATTGCAAGTTTGTGATTCTATTCAGAATTGCCTGCCTTTGCGCTGTAAGTTTTTGATTCTGCATGGGTAGGAGCGAAGCATTTGATGTGGAATGACTTGCAGTCTCGAGCCGGTTGAGCGTGTGGGTGAGCGTGTGAGCGACTTCAGGGAAGCGGCGCAGGGTTTTCTGCATGGTCACAAGCTTCTTCCGGAGGAAGTCGAGACTCTCGAAAATATCCATGGCATCGAGCTTTTCAGTGAGGCGATCGAGTCGCTGACAGAGATCGCGCTCTCCGGTGAGGGTCTGATGGTTGTCGGCGTGGTGCCGGCAGAATTGCCGGTCGCGCAGGGCTGGGGAGCCGCAGCGTCTCGCGGTGTCAGGCACGATGAGGGCACACTGGCGGGCAGATTTGGTACGGCGGCTGGATAGGACAGGCATTCCTGGTTCTCCTTGGGGGGATTGCACAAATGGAAAAGGGCCGCACGAATGCGGTCCTTTTTGGTTTTTGGCTCTATTTCTATTTTACCGTTTCAGCGAAAACTCAAATGCATTTGGAAGGAAGATTTCGCGTGTGTGGAATGAGATAGATAGAAAGAATTTTTGGGGAGGGGCATTGACACGGTTGAGTGATATCAAATTCAGGGCGTGCGCGGGTTGGTGGCGGGTGATAGCCCTGCCACCGTTTTTTAATGTTTGGTCGGTAGAGTATGATTGAATAGGATTTAATCTTACTTACTCGGAGGTGATAGCCAATGCGATCAACGCAACAACTGAGTATTACTCTGCCCAATGAGATGGCAGAACTTGTCCGCGCAAAGGTGGATGCGGGTGAGTATGCAACTGAGAGTGAAGTGATTCGAGACGGGTTACGTGTTTTGCTGGCGCGAGATCGGGCGGTTGAGGTGTGGCTCCGGGAGCAAGTCGCGCCGGCATTCGACGCGTTGAAGGCTAATCCATCGCGCGCTGTGACTGCTAAGCATGTACGCGGCAGGTTGGCAGCGGAGCATAGGAAGACGACTGCGCGGCGCGGATGAGGTATCGCGTTGTCTTCAGTCCGGAAGCAGAAGAGCAATTGACAGAGCTATACAGGTATATTGCGAGTGCCGCGTCTTCTGAAATTGCATTGAAGTTTACAGATGCGATTGTCAGCTACTGTGAGAGTTTCGAGACGTTTCCCATTAGAGGCAATCAGCGGCAGGACATTCGACCTGGGTTGCGGACAGTGGGCTTTCGGAAGCGTGTATTGATTGCATTCGAGGTGGAGGCCAGTCAAGTCAACATTATTGGTGTCTTCTACGGGGGCCAGGATTACGAAAGAGCACTCGAAGAGGTTGACGAACCGTGCTGAGTTCGAGTGTGAAGGCGCCACGTATTTAGAACGGTCTTAGGCGGAGGAAGATATTGAAGCCGGTGGGGTGGGCGCCGTAGGCGGGTTCGAGTTGAGCGCTGGGTGAGTAGGCGGTGAATTGCGCTCCGAGTGCGGATGAAAGGTGCGGGACGAGTGGGATGTCGCGGTCGTAGCCGAAGGTGTAGGCCTGGACGCGTCCGGCGGATTGCTCTGTGAAATTTGGTGGAATGGGGTTGCCGTCGAGGAGGAGCTCGGTGGTGCGGTCGGCATTTTCGATTCGCGTGAACGCGTTGTTGCGAGAGTCGAAGCGGAGCAGTGACTCGAAGAGATAGCTGTTTTCGACAAGGTTGTAAGCGCCGGTGCGGGTGCGTCCCCAGACGAAGGATGAGATCCAATTATTTTGGCCGCTGAGCGGACGGTTGTACATGATGGAGGCGGTCATGCGGTGCTGATCTGCGTTGGGGTCCAATTGCTCGGGGCTGTGGAGGAAGGCGTAGGAGTATTGGCCGCTCCAGTTCTGCGCGGGCTGCAGGGTGAGGCGCGTGGACCAGGAGTCGATGGCTCCCTGGGGCGATTGCCAGCGATGCT
>DASZAG010000058.1:0-20944 GCA_035945555.1 Acidobacteriaceae bacterium | reverse complement strand
GATCGGGGTGTGCTGATGACCGTCTTTTCTTATGGCAGACGAACAGAATCCTCAACTTCCTCTTGGCAATGGCAACAGCGGCGATGGCGCCGGTAATTCCGGATCGGGTTCAGGCTCGGGACCGGGCGCGGCGAATCTTGTCCCGATAAACATTGAAGACGAGATGCGGCGATCGTATCTCGACTATTCGATGTCGGTGATTATCGGGCGCGCGCTGCCGGATGTGCGCGACGGTTTTAAGCCGGTGCATCGGCGCATTCTTTACTCGATGCACGAGATGGGTCTGCAGCACAACAAGAAATACACGAAGTGCGCCAAGGTGGTGGGGCAGGCGATGGGTGTGTATCACCCGCACGGCGACTCGGCGATCTATGACACGATGGTGCGCCTGGCGCAGCCGTTCAGCCTGCGATATCCGATGATCGATGGGCAGGGGAACTTCGGGTCGGTGGACGGCGATCCTCCGGCGGCGATGCGGTACACGGAGTGCCGCATGACGAAGATTGCCGGCGAGATGCTGAACGACATCGAAATGGAGACGGTGGATTTTACGCCGAACTATGACGAGTCGACGCTGGAGCCGACGGTACTGCCGACGCGGATTCCGAACCTGATTATCAATGGGTCGAATGGAATTGCGGTGGGCATGGCGACGAATATTCCTCCGCACAATTTGACCGAGGTGATTAACGCCGCGATTGACATGGTGAATAATCCGCAGGCGGGGCTGGCCGAAGTGCTGAAGCACGTGAAGGGGCCGGATTTTCCGACGGGCGGATTTATTTACGGGCGCAGCGGAATCGCGAACGCGTACAAGACGGGGCGCGGGCGGTTCCTGATGCGGGCGAAGTGCGCGATTGAGAACCTGACGCAAGGGCGGCAGTCGATTATCGTCAGCGAGATTCCCTACCAGGTGAACAAGAACACGCTGATCAAGCGCATTGCCGAATTGGTGAATAACAAAATTGTGGATGACGTTGGCGATGTGCGCGACGAGAGCGACCGCGACGGCATGCGGATTGTGATTGAGCTGAAGCGTGGCGCTGAGGCGCAGATTGTGCTGAATCAGCTCTACAAGCACACGCAGATGCAGGAAAGCTTCTCGATGATTTTCCTGGCTGTGGTGAACGGGCAGCCGAAGGAGCTATCGCTGCCGGCGGCGATCCGGCACTTTATTGATCATCGCGTGGACGTGGTGCGGCGGCGGACGGCGTACCTGTTGCGGAAGGCGCGAGAGCGGGAGCATATCCTGCTCGGCTACCAGATTGCGCTGGACCACCTGGACAACGTGATCAAGATTATTCGCGGATCTTCGTCGAGGGCGGATGCGAGGGAGAACCTGTTTCAGTTCTTCAGCGGCAAGAGCGTTGCGGTTCGCGGTGCGGAAATCAGAGGCGTTAAGCTGGATCCGTCAAAGTACGCCATTGATATGGCGACGGTGCAGACGGCGACGCTGATTCTGAGCTATCGGCAGATTGACGCGATTCTGGAACTGCAGCTGTACAGGCTGACTCAGCTCTCGATTGATGAATTGCTAAAGGAGTTGGCGGAGGTTCGGGACCGGATTGCCGAGTACGAGGCGATTCTGGGGTCGGAAAAGAAGCTGCGCTCGGTGATTGTGAAGGAGCTGGAGGCTATCCGAAAGGATTACGGCGACGAGCGACGGACTGAGATTCTGGACGAGACGGCGGAACTGCAACTCGAGGACCTGATTGCCGATGAGCAGGTCGCGGTGACGGTGTCGCACTCGGGGTATTTGAAGCGGACTCCGATTTCGACCTACAGGCAGCAGCGACGTGGTGGAACGGGACGCCTGGGGATGAGGACGCGCGAAGAGGATTTTGTCTCGCAGCTGATTATCGATTCGACCCATGCGTATCTGCTCTGTTTCACGAACTCGGGTCGCGTGTACTGGCTAAAGGTGTATGAGATTCCTGATGTGGGCGCCGCGGGCAAAGGCAAGTCGATTGCGAGCCTGCTGAATTTACAGCAGGGCGAAACGGTGCGGACGATTTTGCCGGTGCGGAACCTGGAGGAAGACGGCAAGTTCATCTTCTTTGCGACGCGCAAGGGGACGGTGAAGAAGACGCCTCTGAAGGACTTCTCGAATGTGATGGCGCGCGGGATTATCGCGATCGGTATCGACGATGATGATGAGTTGGTGGGGGTGCGGATTACGGACGGCAGCCAGATCGTGTTCCTGGCGACGCATGAGGGCATGGCGATTCGGTTTGACGAGAACGATGTGCGCTCGATGGGACGTCCGGCGCACGGGGTGCGAGGAATTGAGCTCACCAAGAACGATTACCTGGTGGGAATTGCGGTGACTCCGAAAGAGCGGCGCACGAACGGCGATGGAGGGGCTTGCGAGTGCCTGATACTTTCAGTCACTGAGCACGGCTTTGGAAAGCGGACCGACGTGGACGAGTACCGGTTGCAGTCGCGCGGCGGCAAAGGCGTGATTAACGTGAAGACGACGGCGCGGAACGGGAAAGTATCGTCGATCCAGCTAGTGGATGAGTCTTCGGAGCTGATGGTGATCAGCCAGTACGGCAAGATCATTCGCATCGACACGAAGACGGTGCGCGCGGCGGGTCGTTCAACTCAAGGCGTGAAGCTGCTGAACCTTGAAGAAGAAGATAAGGTGGCAGCGGCTATGGTGATTCCTCCTGAGGAAGCAAAGGTGGAACCGGAGAACGGGACGCTATTGCAGTAGCGCGAATTTAGTGTCTAAGGGGCGGCTAAGTGGCCGCCTCTTCTTTTTTGGCGGCAATTAGAGCTCAGTGATTACGGCGCAAACTCGGCCGACGATGCAGTCGGAAGGAGATTGATCGGCCCCGAGCCGGAGTAACTCGACTGGATGGTCGAGCACATGCGGGCGAAGGATGATGCGATTGGCTTCGTAGCCGACATAGCGAAACAGAAGTACGCCGTTGGAGTTCACGGCGTAGATGTTGGGCCTGGGCGGCTGGTGAGGCAGCAGAGAGTTGTAATGCCGATCCACGATGGCGATTGTTGCGGGACTTAATATCGGCTCCATGGGTCTGGCTTGAGCTGCTGTGACGCGGATGGCGAGAAAGCGCTGCCATTCACGCCGAGCGAGAGTGCGCCTGGGGCGGAGGTGGTCGAGCATTCCGGCAGGCAGACGAATGAGCTCGATGATGGACCGCTGGTTGACGATGGGTGCGTGAAGAGCGACTGCCTGAGAAACAAGCGGGACGGCGGAGATGTCGCGAGCTGCTTCGGCATTATCAAACCGATTTGCTTCCGGCAAAAGATCTTCAACGCTGAGCGACTGAGCGGCGAGGACGCGATCGAGGGCAACGAGACTGAGCTTGCGCTTTTGGTGAATGAAATTAGAGATATGTGAGGGACGCAGCCCTGTCTGGCGGGCAAGCAGCGTTCCGGTGAGCTGTCCGCGATGGATGCGTCGAAGCATTTCAACGCGGAGCCGCTCGTGTAAGTGGGAAAAATCCATTTGTGTAAATTTGTCTGGGAGCTATACGCACCTATTAAGAAGTTTGCTGATTGCTAAGCGACTTGATGCGTATATCAATGTTGTGGGTGTAACTAAAGGGTAGGTGCGGACGCTGAGGCAACAGCCCACGACTGAGCGGTTGACCTATGACGAAGCGTGGCTTTAGAGTCGGTACACTTTCGCCAACGGCCAAATTGAACTAGAACAATGCGGGACCGGCCTGATAGATGGCGGTTCCGCGTTGAGGTTTGCCTTAATCGCATTTAGTGCGATGAAGCAGATGTAATGCGGCCGAACCGCGATGGCAGGAATGACTCCCCCAGGTGATCTGTGCGACCCCTAATGATTCGAATGAAATGTGGAGAGGAGATGCCGCCGTTTACAGACGACACCCTCTCCAGCTATGCCGTGGATGCTTGAGAACAACTGCTGCAACGTTATTTATATCTGCCTGGAGAAATATGGTTTATTCGCGCGTTTATCTAAAAGTGTGTGAAGGGTGCGGAGGGTTGTGGTACCGCGCTCAGGATGGGTTGAACATCTACTGCGCTACCTGTGAAAACAGGTTGAGAAACTTCTCAAGAACAACAAGACGCAGAGGCGGCGGCAGGCCAAGAAAGCACAGGCTGCATTCAGCAGTAGTGCAGGGAGGGTCTCGATGAGCGCTGCTTTGACACTGCCATATGTATGGGCGACGGCGCATGTCGATCCGACGCCGCGCGAATGTGAACCCATCGAGGAGGGAATCCAGTTTTATCGTCGCAGGACGGAGGCGATATTGCGGCGTTACCTGAAGGCGTCGCTGGCGGTAGGGAGAGTCGGTTCAGTGATGCAAGATGTGACTTTGCGCGGTCGAGCGTCGAGTTATCGCATGAAAAATTTCGAAGATGTTGTGATTTTCGCGATAGATGTGGAGAAATGCATGAAGCTGCTTGACGTGTACTCTCTGAAACTGGTGGTGAAGATTGCAGTCCAGGATTACATGATCGTGGAAGTTGCGCAGCAAATGGGGCAAGATGAACGCACCATTGCGCGGAACTATGGGAAAGCCCTCGATAGTCTGAGCAGGGAATTTCTTAGGAGAGACATCCTGGTGGAGGAGGATTGGAAACCGTGTCAAGAGCGAGGGGGAGCGGTTTAGGCGTAAGTGATTGATTCAGCGAATTAAAAAAACTATATCAACAATGCAGTTGAGTTTTGTCGGAATTGTTATCCTGAACTTAAGGGTAAAGAAATTTTGAGGAGATGCCTTGCAGGCGTCTCCTTTTTCTATTTTGTTGGATTTGAGAGGAAGTGCAGGATGGAACTGATGTCAGGCAGGAGTCGAGCGGTTGCGGCCATATTTGCAGCGGTGATTTTAGCGGCATTCATGCTCCTGGGGCGGTCAGAGGCTCAAGTGACGACCACAGATGTGCAGGGCACGGTGTATCGAGCGGATGGAAGCGCGGCGAGCGGGACACTGCTGGTGAGTTGGCCGTCCTTTTCGACTGCGCTGAATCAGTCGGTTGCGGCGGGCAGTATATCGACGGCGATAGGGGCGAATGGATATGTGAGCTTGGCCCTGGCGTCGAATGCGGGCGCATCTCCGGCCGGGACCTACTACACGGCCGTGTATCACCTGAATGACGGCACGGTGAGCCGGGAGTACTGGGTAGTTCCGGAAGCATCGACTGCCTCGATCAGTTCGGTGAGAGCACAACTTGCACCAGCAACGGTGGCAGTTCAGTCGGCTTCCAAGTCATACGTTGATGCTTCGATTGCGGCGATGACAGGAAGCTACGTTCCGATTGCAGGAGGTACGATGAGCGGACCGCTGCAGTTGAGTAATGATCCAGTTGCATCCGATCAGGCGGCTACGAAGCATTACGCGGACGCACTGGCGGCGACGGAGTTGCCGCTTACCGGAGGCAGCCTGAGTGGGACGCTGAACGCTCCGAACGCGGTAAATGAGTTGCCACGGGTCGATGTACGGTATCCAGACTTCGGGAAGGCATCGGGGTGTTCCAATGCGGCTGATCCAACAGGGCTGCAGGACTCTACATGCGCGATTCAGGCGGCGATTACCTGGGCGGAGAATAACAAGCAAGGCGGGACCTATCCTCCAGTTTATTTCGCTCCGGGTAACTACACGATCAGCGGAAATATTGCCGATAACGGAAGTCTTGAATACTATGCAGACGGAGCGACGCTATGCATTGCCTCAGGAAAGACGGTGAGTCTGGATGGCTACGCGTATAGCGGTACGGCGACGCTTTCAAACCAGATAGCAACGTCACTTCAGCCGAGCGCGTTTGGGCAGGTCAGCACAAATCCCGCTCGGGTAGGGCAATTCGGAGGCAGCAGCACGTCATTTCCTCCAACCTACTCGAGCAATTGGCAGTTTCATGTATTCAATGGCCAACACGCCCGAACTGGAAACGGATGGTATTCAGAGAGCTACGTACCGCATGACTATGTGATGGAAGATGACCAGCCGGGAATTGACCTGGCTGCTCCGTCGTATGGAACCGGAGGGCACAGCGAGTTCTATCCGTACTACTACAGCGTGACGAGTCGCAGTCCGGCCTTTCTGGAATATGGAACCGAATGGCAACAAAACAGCATCTCCGATTCGGGACAGTATGATACCGGATACTGTCAGGGTGGTTGGATTGACTCGGACGATGAGGGCTGCTTTCACCTCAATTACAACGGAGGTGAGCTGCGCAGCGCGTATACCGGCACTGTCACTTCTACCGGAACGAATTCGGTGAAGACTAGCTGTACTGGTGGGTGCCCGACGTTTAACAGCGGGTCGGGAACCTATAGCGGTGGCGACCAGGGCGATCTCCGCTACCTCATCATCACCAGTTCGCCGATGGCTTCCGGCCACATCGAAAGCACGACCAAGCCATCTGGTCAGATACCGGGCACGCTCACAGTGGATACGACGGTCCCGGTTTCGACGGCATGGGGAACACTACAGGCGAATTGCGGGCCAGCGAGTCCGCCCAATCCGGTAGGAGTTACGACTGCAGCGGTTTCCTGCTCGGTGAACTTGAACGGGATCTCTTCGTTCGGAAATTCGCCTGGATCGTTCACGACATCTAGCATTGTGTGCTTCAGCGGCCAGGTCCACGAGTGTGCCTATCCTACGTCGGTTGGGACGGCAAGCGGCGGCGTTCAGGCGGTGAACTTCAACCTGCTCTATCCGCATAACTCGGGGTCGGTGATTATGCAGGGCGGCGCGGCCGATACTTACATTGACCTGCTTGTGAATCGCGGCACGGACAATACAAGCGGCACGGGAACGCTGAAGTATCCGATCGACGTGATCGGCTCGACAAGCAGCAATACGCTTGTGGATGTAGAGTTTTGGATCGCTAACGATGGCGGGACCTATTCCATCGGTGACAACAATCTGGTGGGAAACCTGCTCCTTGGAAGCCCGTCACAGGTGAGTAGCCTGTCCAATACAAGCGGCGTTGTAACGATGTCGCTAAACGGTATCCAAACCTATCCTTCGATGAATGGACAGAATGTGTATATCTCCGGCGCCAGCGACAACACTTTCAACGGCGCTTGTACGAACTTCAAGCTGAATTATGCAGTTTATCCGACGGCGGTGACTGCGACATGTAATCAGTCTTCCAGCGCCGGGCATACGGTGGCGAGCGCGCAGGTGGCACTCAACTGTACGGCGACAAATGCTTCATGCACCGCGAATCAGTATGGCAACGGCGACTTTGTGCTGTATGAAGGCTCTCAGGTGTTGGATGTGCAGGACCCAAGCTCCAGCCCCGCGAATGCGATTGACGGGTACTTTTTGCTGGAGCCGAATCCCTGGACCTGGACAGGGGCAACAGTTGAGGAGCCGCATCACTATGCCTCTCAGGTGGCAGAGCGCAAGGGAACGCTCATGGTTGCAAATCCTCTCTCCGAAACTACAGGCGTTTCCGTCAGATTTCAGGGAACGGGCTTGGGCACGCCTTACGGTGATGAGACTTATGGGGCGGTGAATGGGCACTACAATTCTTCCTCGCTCTTTACGGGGCAAAACGCGAACTCCCCGAGCCTTTATTCCTACTTCGGGGGAACAATGGTTGCTCCAAATGGAATGTCACTTCAGGGTTTGCTCTACGATACGTTGGCGAGCGAATACGCTCCCGAATGGGGTGGCTCGGTGCTCTGGGTCGGAGGGCCAGAACAGCAAGGCTCTTTAGGTGGTGCCGCTGATCCGGGTTATGAATACAACTTGTTCTATTTGGTTGGCAATGGTGGCAACAATTCGGCTACGTATTTTCCGGCTAGCAATACCCTTGCCTGGAGCGGGCTGCAGGAGTACATCGCAAGCAATCACGTCGCCTTCAACGTGAAAGATACGAGCAAGGGAGGCACCAATGTTGGAATTATTTTCGGGGGGCTTTCAGGTACCAGCACACAAGCTGTTCCTGTCGAGCAGGATTCGTCCGTCGGAAATCAAGCCGATTTGATGGAGTATTACAACTGCACCAACGGGCAGGGATGCGGGTCGAAGGATAGCGGCATCGCCGCGGGTAATGTAGCGCAGAACGGTGCGGCGATCACGCCGACCAGCGTAGCGGTAAACAGCGGCCACGCTTTCACGCGGCATACTGTCATCACGGGCTCGCTCTCGCCGACCGCAGTGGCTGCGAACACATGTGCCGCGCAGTCAGCTACCATCACGGGCCTGAGCGCCGGTGATCACGTTATCAACCGCGATGTAGTTCCGAGCTTCACGGCGGGCCTTTCGCTGAGCGGAGTGATTGTGACGGCGGCGAATACGGTTTCGATGAACTGGTGCAACAACACCGCGGCGGCGATAACGCCACCAAGCGGAACCTACACGTTCGACGTGGAGCAATAAGGCTCACTCGCAGGGGCGTGCCCGCGGGTGCGCCTTTGACTTCATCTGCTGGAGTGCGCACCTTTGTGCGTGTCCGGCATAGGTGTGCGCAAAATGAGAATTTGAATGCGGAAAGAGCTTGAGGGCGAAAGTGGGCTTGGCTATTTGCTGGAGTGTGGTGCGCGGCTGCATGGGAAGGAAGGCACGGAGGCGGCGCGGAAGGAAATGGCAAAGCTGGCGTCGGAGTTCCTGCGGATTCGGAACCGCTCCGGCGAGCATGTGGAGCTGAAACCTAACAACGCACAGAAAGCATTTGAGGCAGCATGGGGCCGGCGAAACATTGTTTTGAAGGCGAGGCAGATGGGGATAAGCACCTGGGTGGCCGGACGGTTTTTTCTGAAGACGATTACGAAGCCCGGCACCTTGACGGTGCAGGTGGCGCATACGCAGGAAGCCGCCGAATCACTCTTCAGGATGGTCCATCGCTTTCTGGAGCACATGCCGATTGAGCTTCGTCGAGACGCATTGGCGACCGTACGGTCGAGCGCGCGGCAAATTGTGTTTCACCGGCTGGACAGCGAGTACCGCGTGGTGAGTGCGGGGAACACCGGTGCGGGGCGAGGGCTGACGATCAACAACCTGCATTGCTCCGAGGTGGCGCGCTGGCCAGGTGATGCTGCTGAGACGCTACAAGGGTTGAGGGCGGCGATGCCTCCGACTGGCGAGCTGGTGCTGGAGTCAACGCCGATGGGAGCAGGCGGTTGCTTTTGGCGGGAGTGGCAGGAGGCTCCTGAAACAGGTGTAGTGCAACACTTCTTTCCCTGGTGGATGGAGGAGGCTTATGTGGGCATGGCTGTCGCTGAGGACACGCTTACTGATGACGAGCGCAGGCTGAGGCATACTGATGAGCTGACATGTGAGCAGATCGGCTTTCGGAGGCAGTTGCTGGCCAACTATCGGGGGCTGGCAAAGCAGGAGTATGCGGAAAACGCGACTGAATGCTTCTTGTCGAGCGGAGACTGTGTTTTCGACGTGGAGTCGATTGACCGGCGGGCGGCGGAGTTGCGCGATGCGCCTGCGACGCGACTGAACGGGCAGTTGCAGATATGGTATCCAGCGGTTAAGGATCGGGAATATCTGGTGGCGGTGGATCCGGCGGGAGGGGGCAGCGAAGGGGATTACTCGGTGGCCCAGGTGATTGATCTTCGCAAGGGCCTACAGTGCGCTGAATTACGCTGCAAGATTGGAGGGCTGGAGCTTGCGCGCGAAGTGGACAAGCTGGCGCGGGAGTACAACGAGGCCACGTTGGTGGTGGAGCGGAACAATTTTGGATCGGAGATATTGGCCTATTTGGTGACGGTGTGCCGGTATTCGAGAATTTACGAGCAGAATGGTCAAGCTGGGTGGCTGACGTCGATCCTATCGCGTTCTTCGATGATTGGCGCGGTGGCGGCGGCAATAGTGCAAACGTCGGGCATCTTCTCAAGCGAACGATTGCTGCGCGAGTGCCGGACGTTTGTGCGGCATCGCAATGGAAAGATGGCGGCGCAGAATGGGGAGCATGACGATTGCGTGATGGCAATGGCGATTGCTCTGCAGGTGCGCGAGGAATTGACCGCCAAAGGTAATTAGTATGGAAGGAAAGTCCATAAGACGCTGGAGGGTTTTTGGCGGTACTGGCGGTACAGCAGATTCGACGGATGCGTGGCGGAGCGCAGGGGCATTTGATGCTTGGTGCCGATGGCAATGCTTATGTGGTGAAGTTCCAGAATAATCCGCAGCACCTGCGAGTGCTTGTGAATGAACTTATGGCGACAAAGCTGGCTGCCGCATTAGGGCTTTCGGCTCCAGAATGCGATGTGGTGGAGGTTACGGACTGGCTGGTGAACAATACTGCAGACCTTGACTTGGATTTTGGTTCGCGGCGCGAACGATGCCGGGCGGGGCATTGTTTCGGGTCGCGGCTTGTGGGTGGGCTGATGCCGGGGCATCTGGTGGATTATCTGCCGGAAGAGCAGTTGATGGAGGTCCGGAACCTGGAAGAGTTCGCTGGGATTCTGGCGCTCGACAAATGGACATGCAACACGAACGGCCGGCAGGCGGTGTTCTCGCGAAAGAGAAAAGGAACGAAGTACACGGCGACGTTTATTGATTATGGATATTGCTTCAACGCAGGGGAATGGGTGTTTCGGGATTCGCCCCTGCGAGGCGTGTATGGGCTGAACTCGGTGTACCGGCGCATAACAGGATGGGAAGATTTTGAGCCGTGGCTGAGCCGGATTGAAAGAGTTGAGCCGGACGCGGTGTGGGCGATGGCAGAGACTGTTCCGCCGGAGTGGTACGACGGGGATGCGGCTGCGTTGGAGGCGCTGGTGGAGCAGCTATTGAATCGGCGGTCGCGGGTAAGGGAGTTGATTGATGGCTTTCGGGAATCGTCGCGGCAGCCATTTCCAAATTGGGGAAGGAGCGCGGAAATGGTGCGGGTGGAGCAGTTTGCAGAGGCAAAATGGGACGATGATGTAAAGAGCGGGCGGGTGATGTAATGCTTGGAAGGAGCGAAAACATAGAGACATGAACGGGCGACAACCGTGTGAATTCTTCCTGGTGAGGTATGTTCCGGACCCGGTGAAGAACGAGTTTGTGAATGTCGGAGTGCTGCTTCGCGAGGCGGGGCGGCCCGAGAGCACGGTTGTGCGCTTTACGAAGGACTGGTCACGCGTGCGATGCGTGGACCCTGATGCGGACACGGCGATGCTGGAGGCGTTGGAGAGCGAAGTGCGCCAGAGGCTGTTGGAGAGCGGCCAACCAGTGATGAAGACACTGGAGGAGTCGTTTTCGAATCTGGTGCAGGTGACACCTTCGAAGGCATGCCTTGCGGAATCGGTTCCTGCAGAGTTGGAGCAGTTGATGGCGTTGCATGTGGAAACTCGGAAGCGGGAACCTACATCGCGGCGAAGCGGAAGAGCGGCGATTCATGGACGGATGCGAACGGAATTTGAGCGGGCCGGGGTTTGGGACTTGATGCGGAAGAGAATCGCCGCGGCCGGCTATACGAGGCAGGGTGATCCGCTGCGAATTGATTGCGGGTACCGGCCGAATGGAGTGGTCCGGATGTTTCATGCGGTGTCGCTGGAGGGTGATTCTGAACTTGCGAAGGTATTGGCTTTTAGCGCACCGGCGTTGGTGGACGGCGTGCGAAGGGTGGAGAGCGCAGATCTGCAACTGACGGCAATTGTCGAGCCGGTGGGGAGCAAGTCGGAAGATCCGGAGGCGCTGGCGCAGTATCGATTCGCGGTGGAAACGATGGAGGCGCAGCGGATACGAGTGCTGACGACGACCGATATGGGACGTGTGGCCGAGACGGCGCGAAGGGAATTGCGGGTCTAAGGGGTAGGGTCCAGGGTTTCGGGGATTAGGGCTAAGAAAGGCATGGCAATGCGCCATGCCTTTTGTTTTTGGGCGTTGGATTTTGATGAGGACGGGAGGACGGGCGCGTGGGTGTGAAGGATTCGATTCGAAATGCATGGAAGCGATTTGGAGCGGAGGAAGTGGAGGCGACGGCGCAGCGGAATGAGGCGCAGCGAAAGACGGTGGCGCTGCCATCAATCCTCGCGCCCTACACGGCGCAACGGGCACTGCCGAAGCCGACACCGGCGAATCTGCGGAAGTTTGCAGAGACACCGCTGGTGCGACGAGCGATCAACCTTATTAAGGATCGCGTTGCGAGCATGGATTGGCAGGTCCGGCTGAAGCGTGACTACACCGCGGACAAGGTGAGCTACGCGGCGAGGAAGCTGGCAATTCTGCGCCGCGGCCTGGAGGAGCCGAACGACTCGGATTCGTTTCGGACGCTGATTGAGCAGGTGATTGAGGACGCGCTGGTGGGCGGATTTGGCGCGATGGAGATGGACCTTACCGGAGTGCATGAAAAGCCGTTTGAGCTTTGGCCGGTGGACGGAGCGACGATTCAGATCAATCCGAAATGGGATGGATCTTCAAATTCGCCGCGATATGCGCAATCGACAGGTTTAGTGGGTAATGCGGGACTGGTTCCCTTGAACGATGACGAATTGATGTATGTGCGGATGAATCCGCGGAGCTACACGCCGTTTGGATTGGGGCCGCTGGAAGTGGCATTCGAGACGGTGAATACGTTTTTGAGCGCGCACCGGTTTGCGGGGAAGCTGGCGAGTAATTCCATCGCGCAGTATGCGTTGTGGATCAACGACCGTTCGCCCGCACAACAGGAACGGTTGATTCGCTGGTGGCAGGACGAGGTCGAGGGCACGGGGCGAGTTCCGTTGATGAGTACAGAGCAGAAGCCAGAGGTGTTGCGGTTTGCCCAGGGCACCGATGCAGACCTGCGGCTGAACTGGCAGCAGTTTTTGATCCGCATGGTGGCGAACGCATTTGGATTGCCGCCGCTGCTGCTTGGATTGGAAGAGGGCGTGAATCGAGCGACGGCGACGGAACTGATGAACGAGGCGTTCCATAGCGCGATTACTCCGCTGGCCAGGCTGATTGCGGAACACATTACGCGGGACCTGTTTGCAAAGCGATTGGGATGGCGCGAATTTGAGTTTGTGTTTAACGAGCTGGATGTACGCGATGAGATGCAGGAGATCCAGATACAGACGGCCTTGCTGGCCGCGGGGGTTCTGACGGTGAATGAAGTGCGGGGGATGCGCGGGCTAGCTCCATTGGCTGGCGGATCTACGGCAAAACCTAATCGGCAGGAAGAAGAGGAGGCTGTAAGGCCGCTATTGACACAGAAGAGCTAGTTCGAAGACGAGATATGGGAGGTGGAATGAGACTGGAAGCATTGGCTGTGGCGCTGCCGGAGGTGGTGGGGCATCCGAACCGGGTGCCCTTTGAAGGCGTGCTGACGCTTGTAGATGAGCCGAGCACGCGGCCTCCATCGGGGGCGCGCGGTCATCGCGTGATTCTGACGCGGGAGGCGGCTTTGGCAGCGCTGCCGTCGCTGATGGGTATGGCAGTGGATTACGCGCCGGGATGGGATGGCCATGATGCGCGCAGAAAGTGCGGCATCATTACGCAGGCGGACGTGGAAGGCAATCGACTGCAGGTGAGCGGCTATCTTTTCGGGAAGGATTTTCCCGAAGTAGAAGACCGCATGCGCCAAGGCGCAGCGGGAACGATGGGCATGTCCTACGAGATTGCGGATGCGCAAGTCGAGGACATGAACTCCGAAATTTGGAAGCTGACGCGGGCGACCTTTACGGGTGCGGCGATTTTGCTGCGCGAGAAGGCTGCCTACCGCAATACATCATTTCAATTGGCTGCGAAGCGCTGCCGGAATGTCGCAGTAAGACATGCTCCGGTGGTTGAGCGCGCGCGGCCACTGAATGGACGGAGCAACTCACAACTGGTGAAAGGAAAGGAAGCGAGATGGAGATAGAAGCGAATGACATGCTGAGTGCGAGCGTGGAGAGGCTAAATGCCGCTGCCAGCCTGCTGGAGCGAATGGCAGCGCAGCTGGAAGAGCGCGGAATGGTTGCAGCTGAGGTGCAGAAGATTACGGCAGAGGTTGACCGCGACGTTACAACCGAACGCGAGGTGGAACTCCAGCGCAGGCTCGCCGTGGCCGAGCAGCAGATCGCCGAGATGCGGGCTCAGGAAGCGAAGATTGCGTCAACGCGGAAGACTCTGCCTGCAACTACCGCGCAACTGCTCGCGAAGCAGGGCATTACCTCGCTGGATTCGATTGAAGCCGGGGCTCTGGATGCCGCGCTTACCGGCTTGAGCCTGGAACAGCGCATTGCGGTGAAGTCGCAACTGCTTCGTGCGGGCATAGTGAGCTAGCCGGCAGCGATGGAGAACTGAGGTCCGCTTCGGCGGGCCTTTTCTTTTGGCGCAGGAAAAACATTGCCCACTCGGGCAAGCCCAAGTGGGCGGAAGGAAGGATATGAACGCAAATTTCTACGATATTCACTCGGCGGCTGATTACATCGGGCCCGGCGCGATCGAGGTTCCGTTATACCAGACGGAGATCACGGATATTGTGCGGCGCAGCAGCCTGTTTGCCCAGCGCATGAAGCAGGTTCCGGCGACGGGGCACCCGTCTCGGTATTTTGAGGAGACAGCAATCCCGAATCCCGGAACCGCAGGGTTTGTCGATCCGCGCAATATTGTGGCACCGGTTGTTGCTCCGACGCGTGTGGAGCGCAGCGTTCCGCTGAAGGCGGTGGTTGCACAGCTCAACTACAACCTGTTCGATGTGGAACTGGGCACGCAGCAGAAGCAGTTCGCATATCTGCAAGCGAAGGACCTGGTGGACACGATCCAGGGCGTGATGCACACCCACGCTGTAGCGCTGTGGAACGGCAACGATACCTCGCTGAGCACCCCGACCACCACCCAGTATTACGGTGTGACCGGGCAGATTGCGTCGGGGGGCAACACTACGACGATCGGCACCACGGCAAGCATTGTGGACGGGCTGAAGTCCACGGTTGCGCAGATGGTGGCGAACAGCAGCTTCGCTGTGCGTCCGACGGCGATCTACGCGAATCCGGTTCTGCTGGATTTGATTGACCGCGAGATGAAGAGCGACTTCAACGTTGTGCTTTCGACGCGCGAGATCGAAGCCGGGTTCACAGTGAAGACCCTTGCGACTCAGGCCGGGGACCTGCCGTTGATTCCCGACTGGTCGCTGGCCTACACCGGAACTCCAGGCTCGGGTACGGCTGTACTGCCTGCGTACATCGTTACGGAAGACCTGATTGAGTATCACTGGTTGAGTGATCCCAATCCGCGCATCTTCCAACTCGGTGTTCCGGGCTCGCTGGCCTCGCAGTATGTGGTCGTGAAGTTCGGCGCTCCAGTGGTGAAGGGCGCGAACTATGCGCACTACCAGGTGCTTGTTGACCGCTAGAAATGGTCAATAGCCAATAGCCAATAGTAAAGCGGCGACGGGCGAAGTTGGCAAAAGCTAGTTGAGTACGGGACCGGCTCAAACCAGGGCCGGTCCCGTGCTTTATGGGATGGATTGATCGCGAGATTTTCAGGAGAATTCGATGGGATATTTGCAGCCGGCACAGTACGCGAGCTATGGGCTGTCGCCAGATGTGACTGATGACTGGATCACAGTGGCGTCGGCAATGATCGACACGCACTGCCGTCGCACGAGTCTGAATCCGACGCAGTATACCGAGCGGCTGCGGCTGGTGGAAGGGTCGCAGACGGCGCGGCTTTCATATTTGCCGCTGGCGCCGATTGCGCCCGCGACAACTCCGCTGGTGAACATACAGGCGCGCTATGCAAAGCCCAGGCGCGGGCAGCTTGTCTACCCGCTGCAAGAGGAAGTGCTTTGGGCGTTTTCACTGCCTGGCTCGTGGACGACGGTGGATCCCACGACGGTGGACTTTGTTCCGGAGACGGGGGAGCTGGTCTTTCCGCTGAACATTATGGGACTGCCCTACAACGAAGTGGAAGTGACCTATACAGCAGGGCTGACAACGATTCCCGATGCAGTGCTGAGCGCGTGCGCACTGATTGTGAAGAATGCGCAGGCAACACCGGGGATGAATGTGAAGATGAGCCGGATGGATACGCTATGGACCGAATACTTTTCCAGCAGCCTGATTGACGGGACAGTGCAGCAACTGCTGGCTCCGTGGGTCGCGACGAGGCTCGGATAAAGATGAGCGCAGAGATAACCACATTGAATCCTGACAGTCATGCGCTTCGCATGGCTGACGCGCTGCTACGTTGCAATGGCGGAACAGCAGCTTATCTGCAGATGCCAGTGCAGCCTGGGGATGCGGCGGATGCGGGTCAGCTCGGCATTGACGCGCCCGGTTTTCAGCAGATGCCGCTCTCGCCGGTTGTGTTCCGAAGGTTGCGAGCAACGATGCGGGAGGGCTGGCCAGCGAAGTGCGAACTGCTAATTAGTGGATCGGCAGTGCAAGCGGCTGTCGGCGAAATGCAAGTTGCGTCGGCGGAGTTGCTGTTCCAGATGGCTGCGGGAGTTGTTGTTGCGGGTGAGCTGTTCCTGATTGAGTCGGTTGCCATTTCAGAGTGCATGGGATCGGCCTATATATATCGGCTCCTGCTGCGCGAATCTGCGAGTGGGTGGCAGATGCAGACAGAGCAAAGCTAGGCGGAGATGATATGCAAAATACGAAAGACACCTTTTACATCACGCTGCGAAACCGCCTTAAGGCGGTGAATCCGGAGCGAACGATGACGCTGCGTGGTGTGGTGCGACCGGGAATCCTTGTGGAAGAGGCCGAAGGGCCAACGGCGATGCTTCCCCTGGATGCCTTTGTGCTGCGGTGGACGAAATTTACAGCTGATACTCAGTTACCTTCCGCACTGGCAGTGATGACTTGCGAGATTCATTACGCTACCGCGGGGACGCAGGGGAATGCAGGACTGGATCGTGGACGCGCGCTTGAAGAGATGGACTACGAGCTGCTGCAGATGCTGTGCCCGACATCCGCGCAAAAGATGAACTACACGCAATCTCCGGCCGCGCAAATGGGGACGAGCATCTTTTGGTCGCCCGCAACATTCGCGACGGAGACAACAGCGCGGGAGCGGGTGGGGCGCGTGGCGACGGTTCAAGTCTTTGCATTTCAGGAACAGGGTGAACAATGAGCACGACCCCTCTTGCTTTGGTGAATGCCATGCCTCCGGTGACGAGCCGGGTGCGAGCTTATTTTGCTCCCGTGGACCGGGTAAATCGCATGTCGACGGTCTTTGACCCGTCGGTGAATGGGCAGTTCGCGCTTGATGCACCTCCAGCGCCGTGGGTTGATTTGGGATGGATTGAGAACTTCACGCGGAAGTCGTTGAGTAAGACCACGCCGCTGATGACTGGAAGTCCAGCGACGGCGGGTTTCCAGGTGAAGGACACGCTGGATGCCGGCGTGTCGCTTCACTTCAAAACGTGGAGCAAGTTGTCGATGGCGCTGTCGGCAGGATCGCAGCATATGAATCTTATTGCGCCGGCTGCCGGCAGTTCGGCGAACGGATCCGGGTCGAAGGGAGTCGCGGCGGCGGCTCTTGTCGCCACCGGATCGACGGCGACGTTGCTAGCGATGAGTAGTACCGCGGAGTTTTCGCCGGGCTGCATTGTCGCGGTTGATGCGGATTACGCGGGTCAGACGGGGTACGTAGGATCCGGGGTTTGTGCCGCGTATGTGCAGAGCGCGGCGTCGGTGAACAACGATCCAGACTATGTTCGCAGAGTGACATTTAATGTTGCGCGGGTATCCGCAGTGACGGCGGCTGGGCTGCAATTGGCGCAGCCGCTGATAGCGGGGGTTCCGACGAGCACTATGAAAGTGCAGCAGGTGCTAGGTTTCGTGGATCGCGAAGGCGGCACATTTTTTCAGGAATGGTCTGCGCTGTTCGTAATGCCTGGGGAGCAAGGCGAGCGCATCGTCTTTCACTACCCGAGATTGCAAGCGATGTCAGGCGCGGCGGAAACCGCAACGGCTCTAAGTACTCCAATTGAGCGCATTGCGCTAAGCGCCAGCTTTCGTGCGCTTCCGGTAGTGGACGCGAATGACGGGCAGCAGGTCGTGTGCTTCCGCAGCTTTTTACCGAGCGCGATGACGCTTGTTTAGGAAATCAAGACAAGGCAACGAGGAGAACAGGTGAAGTTAACGATTGACAATCTTGACGGCAAGGGAGCGGTCGACTACTCGCAATGCGTAGTTGCGACGCAGAAGTTCCTCGTCAAACGGCAGCTGAATGAGCCCTCAGTATGCAGCTTTGCACTTGCGCCGTCAGCAGTGAGTTTGCCAACGCCCGTTCGGAATGGTCGGGTGACTGTGTCGGATGATGGCGAGAATGTGCTGTTTACCGGGTATCTTGCTGCGGAGCCGGCGCTCGAACTGGTTGGGCAAAACAGCGAAGGTACCGCATTTCAGGTTTTTGTCTCGGCCGTGAGCGATGAGGTGTTGCTCGATCAGCAAACGACTCCAGTACTGCTTGCCGGTATCGCTCCCACGGCAAACCAGTTGCTACAGACGCTGAGCGCGGGGATGAATACCAGCGGGTTCAGCTTTTCACTTGCGCAAGGGAACGGAAGTGTGGGTGATTATCTGCCGGAACCGGGCAAAAGTTGGTCTTCGGCGGCGGGGGCGCTGGCTTCGGCGGCGCGCAGCGCGTATCGCGTTGTGGACGGTTCGATCATCCTGCAACCGGTGGGCACCACCACGCACCAATTGAGCGAAGCGGAGGGCACTCTGGACCTCTCGGCTCTCGAGGGATCGATGGTGAAGGCGCTCGCCAATGATGTGACGGTGTGCGGCCCGAGTGAGCCTTCAGCCTACGTTACGGAATTCTTTGAAGGTGATGGCACAACGACGGTGTTCGACTTGAGGGAAGAGCCTTACATGCCGTCATCGGGAACGATGAAGCCGGTGGTCGATTACTTTCGCGGCCCGGAGATCAATCCGGCGCTTTGGAATGTGATTGGCGACGGCACGCATGTCACGCTGACTTCGGCGGGTGTGTCGTGCTCGGGCGGCGATGGGATTGAGGGCGATGCGCTTGTTGAATCAGTGAGCCCCATTGAGCTTGGCGGATCGCTGGTTTTCGAAGCCGGCGGGGTTCAGTTTGGGCAGGTGACACAGGGCGTATTGAACGGGGTCTACAACGGGACCGTGACGACGGCCAATTGTGCCGCAGGATTTCAAGTCAGCCAGGTAAATGGGGTGACACAAATCTCTGCGCTGGTGATGGGCGTCGCGGCAGGCAGTCCGTTCAACGTAACGGCCGGACATATGTATACGCTTCGACTACGCGTCTACTGCAACGAAATGCAGCGGCTTGAGCAAGCCTATAACTCCGTGACGGACGGTGGACCGAAGAGCTACGGAGACGTTTATCTTAGCGCCGGCGGGATCGTCGTGTTAGAAGTGCAGGACACGACGAATTATGTCGCATCGACTCCGGTGGTGCTGTATTCGGGAGCAGTCACGGATCTACCCGGCTCGGCGACGCTTGGTTTATTGAACAGCACGAACCTGCAATGCAGCATCGCGAGTGTCGAGATTGCGCAGCAAGGGCCGGCGTGGGTGGAGAGCACTCCGCCGGGCGGGAACCAGATGGTGAGGCGAATGGGAACTACAGCCCAGGGCGCCGATTGCGTAATTGAGCGCGCGGGCCGGCTCCGTTTTTACCCGACGAGCATTCCTCAGGCGGGTGAGCTGATTGCAGTCTCATATCGCACGAGGCATCGCTCGGTGGCCCGGATAGCCAATTCGGCGAGCATTGCGCAGGAGAGTAATGGTGGGATCCTTCCCGGCACAGCTGTGTGGATTGGCACGGTGACGAGTCCTGCGCCGCGCAGCTCAATAGACTGCGAAAATGCGGCATCCGCACTACTGGATTTGGCGACGAGCCGAGGTGCGGCGTGGAAGGGGAAATACACGGCATGGGACCTCGAGACTCAGGGCGATGTCTGGCCCGGCGATTTGCTTGCCGTCAGTTCCACCTCGGCGAATATGAACGTGAATCTCGTCGTGCGAACTGTGGAAATTGAATTGTTCTGCGGCTCGCCCGGCTTGGTGAAGTATTCGATCTATTTTGCGAACGACTGGGCGGACGCGCTGGCCATCCGGTCGTCTTCAAAAATTCCGGTAGACGTATGGTTGCCAGAACAACCTGAGAGCTCGGCGCCGTTGGATAATCTCGCAGCCTTAGCGTTTGTGTCGGTTACGGGAACCGCGATTACAGTGAGCGCGGGTGCGACTCCTCCTGCGAACGGTGGCTTTGAGGTGCGCCGGAGGGATTGGTCGTTTGGACCTGGCTCAGATTCCAACCTTGTGCTGCGGAGCCCGGTGAACAGCTTTTCTATTTCGCGTGAAGGAGCGGTGGAACAGTATTACATCCGAATGTATGACGGATCGACTCCGCCCAATTACTCGCGATTTTCGAGCGCGGTTTTCGCCAACGTGGCGCTATAAATGATTGGAACCGGCGCGCTCCGGCATGAATATCCGGGAGCGCAGCCAGTCAGGAAAAAGAGGATGACGGAATTCGAGTGCCGGGTCTTGGCCGATTTATCTGTGCTTAAGAACCAGATGAGAACGCTGCTTGGTGATGGAAATTCGGGGCGGATCGCAGCCATTGAAGGCCGCGTGGAGCAGCATGAAAGAGGCTTTCAGAAGGTGAAGGGGTTTGCTGTGGCAATGGGGGCGGTGTTCACGTTGATTCAATGCGTGATTGAGTTGTTGCGGAGGCGGTAATTCGCCTGGCGGCGAGGAATGGGTTACAAACTAGGGAGAGGGTGAGGATCCCATGTCGAAACCCATCGCCATCTTTTACGAGCAGCAACACTGGTTTAAGCCCCTGTTTGCCGAGTTGGATCGCCGCGGTACGAATTACACCAAGATCAACGCCGTCGACCATTCGTATGGTATTGAGGATCATCCTGAACAGCGGTTCTCAGTTGTTGTGAACCGGATGAGCCCATCGGCATGGAACCGTGAGCATGGCGACACGATTTTCTACCCGCTCGGCTTTCTCGATCACCTGGAGCGGCATGGGGTTCGCGTGATCAATGGGCTGAAGGCATTCCGCACGGAATTGTCGAAAGCCGCGCAGCTCACTCTGCTTGAGTCGCTTGGATTGTCCTTCCC
>DASZAG010000057.1:0-18884 GCA_035945555.1 Acidobacteriaceae bacterium | reverse complement strand
CATCCAGCAATCTCCACCGCCTTGTGCGCAATATCCTCCTCATTTGCCTCAGTCACAAAACTCAAATTGATTTTCGATCTCCAGATGCCGGATCGGTATTGTCCCTGCGGAAGATACTCTCCGTGAATGAATTCTCCCAGTTCATCTTTCGTCAAAACGCGCAGCCATCGGTCGCCAT
Organism: Acidobacteriaceae bacterium; assembly: GCA_035945555.1. Lineage (GTDB taxonomy): Bacteria > Acidobacteriota > Terriglobia > Terriglobales > Acidobacteriaceae > Silvibacterium. The sequence continues at coordinate 18,706 of DASZAG010000057.1, read as the reverse complement.
TGATATGAACGGGAAGTCTGTAATCGCGCGCCAGCTTAAGAAGGAATGCCGGGCGTTGCTCATATGGAAATCCGATATATGACACTCCACGGTCCCGGCCCGAATCACCCAGCGCAACTTCTGGCGGAAAATGCAGCTGAGGGTCGAAACTGAGCATTATCTTGATATACGGGAGTCCCTGTTGTGAGTAACGCGGAATGTCCGCTTCACGAAAAAGACAATGCAGGTCGGCCATGCGATAAACCCTCATGAATTGGCGCCAGCACCCGTCATTGCGCGGGCCGAATGGCGCGTCCTGCACGTAAAACGCGATCTGCGCGCCCGCCTTTTTGATGGTGTGCATTGTCTCTGCGGTAAAGGAGACTGGCTTATCAAACCAGACCACGTCGGGACGATAGTCCGCCACAGTCTTAAGCAGGTCATGGTTAATACGCGAAACGAATGGCCCAAAGGGATACCGGTAACGCAGCCAGTTTATGGCGCGGCCACCGGTTTTATATGGCTGAATATTAAGGGGCCGAACATTCTGTCCAAGCCGATTGAATGACTTAAGACGCTGAAGACATGTGCCGCCCTCACTGAGATCTCCCACATAAAGAATGCGTCGCACACGCGGAAATGAACTGGACATCAGGCGCAAGAACCTCCTGACCCCGTTAGAGGATGCCTTTTTTGAATAAGGATGTAATCCATGATGTGATGGATTGTAGCGAGGGAAATTCTCGCTACATCACAGGGCCGCGCCATAATTCCTAACTTTGGTCACCTCTAAGCATCGCTGAAGATTCAGGCTGGTCGCCGAGGCGAGCCGATGGGTTTAGTCGTTCTTGCCGTCCAATCGATTCAGTACTCGCGCAAGTTGTGTGTCATTGTCGTATCCGCTTCGAACCGCCCTTTCGTGCCCACGCGCAGCGATGGCGTCTCGCAAGTCCGGGCGCCCTAAATAGAACCGGCACTTATGGGCGCACTCCTCGACGGAAGAGAAGAAAACTGCTTCGCGGTCTTCCTCAAAAGTTGCCTGATGCCCCTGCGTGCGAAGGGCCAGCAGAAACCCTCCGCATCCCGCAATCTCCACCGCCTTGTGCGCGATATCTTCCTCGTTTTTGTGGGTCACAAAGCTCAAGTTGATCTTCGACTTCCATATGGAGGTGCGATAAAAGTCATTCGCAAGAAATCCACCGAGGACGATGGAGGCGGGGTTTTCAGAAGGCAGTGCTTGAGCCCATCGACTACGATCGCCATTGATGTAAATCGGAACTTGGTATTCCTGCGCGAGTTTTAGCAAAAAGGCCGGGCGCTCTTCGTGGGGATGTCCGATATACGATACTTTACGATCGCGATCTGCGTCGGTGAAGTCGGCAGGCGGAGGAAAATGAATCTCCGGATCGAAGCAGAGCATTGTCTTGATCCATGGAAGCCCCATTTCCGAATAGCGGGGTATATCTGCTTCACGCAAAACGCAATGAATGTCGGCCATACGGAACACGCGCATGAACTGGCGCCAGCAACCGTCGTTACGCGGCCCAAACGGAGAATCCAGAACATAAAATGCGATTTGCGCACCCGATTGTTTAATTGCCCGCATTGTCTCGGGTGTAAACGAGACCGGCTTATCAAACCAGACCAGATCAGGACGGTGCTCTTTCACCGCTTCAATCAAGGCGCCGTTAATTTGCGAGACTAGCGGCCCAAAAGGATAACGATAACGCAGCCAGCCTAAAGCGCGACCACCGGTGTTATATAGCTGGATATTGAAAGGATAAACATCCTGCCCGAGTCTTCGAAAAGCCTCGAATCTGTGAAGACAAGTGCCGCCTTCGCCCAAATCCCCAACGTAGAGTATGCGCCGCATGCGCGGAGTTGAACTGGGCATCAGGCGAAATGAACCCCAGTCTCGGGAAAAAAAGGCGGCGTTGGATGAACCCACGTCATATTATTCGAATTGTAGCGAGACCATACCGGCCGTGTCACTGAAGTGATTCGCAGACTCTCGTCCTCGACCGAGTGGCAGCGCGACCGGGCCAATTTCGATGGCGCGGGTCCTCTGTTTTCCTCCTTAAATAGAGGAAGCGATTGCGAAATGGTTCGGCGGTTTGCGCGGGTCGCAGTGGATTCTTACTTCTTGATTGCCGGTAGAACAAACGCCAGAGCACATCGCAATCCGTCGACATTCTGTTCAAAGCTGTATTCGGAGATCATTTCGGCCGACCGCGCGCCCATTCGAGCCGCCAGACTACGATCGTCGATAAAGCGTCGCAGCACAGAAGTAAGTGCGTCTATATTCTGCGCTTGATACACAAATCCATTCTCTCCGTCGTGGACCAGATCCGGCGCGCAGCCTACCTGGTCCGAAACCACTACGGCCCGGCCTGCATTCATCACCTCATTCACAATGAGTCCCCACGGCTCGTGGATCGAGGGAAGAACGAATACGTCGCACATATCAAATAATCTCGGTAGTTCACTCTGGTTCTGGAACCCGAGCATGCGAATATTTGAGATGCCTGCTTCGCGAATACGCCGCTCCACGGCTGCTCGTTCCTCTCCATCTCCTGCAATCAATAAGTACGCCTCAGGCTCTGTCCTTGGAGAAAGTCGCAGGAATGCCTCCACCAGATCAATGCAGTGTTTCCGTTGCTGGAGCTTTGAAGCGTACAGAAAAATTGGCAATCCGCGCCTTAGTCCCATCGTTGCCCAAAGGTGTTCGCGCTGCGGCGCGGCCTGTTTAGCTCGCTCGCGGAAATAATCATTGTCTACGGCATAGGGCATAAGAAAGTGTGGAAATGTCGGCCCTAGTGCGGCTCGCCAATATTGCGCGTTCTTCTCGCCGGTCGTCAGCACTCCCCGCACCATGCGCCGCAGAAACTTAAAAAATAAGCACTTTACCACCAACTTCAGGCGGCTTCGCGCTCGATCATCCGGACTCGAATCCGTGCGCATCAGCACAGGAATCCCGAGTGCCTTCGCTGCTATAAGCACGTGTAGGGAATTAAGAGTGTGATACCCGTGAAGCCACACTGCATCAAATCTTCCCCGACGCAGCCTTGAATAAATCCCGTAGTTTAAGGGAGCGGCAAAACTCATGGCATCCTTTCGGACCCCAGGCAGAAATTCATGGGCATAGCCACCGAGCAGGGGAATATCCCATTGAACTCTTACCCCGCCAAAACCCACATCAGCATAGCCCTTAACGGAGAAGTCGCTGAAAAAGTACGTGGTCAGTTCAATATCCTGCTCCTGCGCAATGCGGCGCAAGAGCGGCGCCTGATATTGAATTGGGTGACTGACGAAGTATGCGATCTTCACAGGAACACGGCCAGCATAATGCAAATCATCCCAAAGCTCCAATGTTTAAAACAGTTTGTAAGAAAGCGGTAAACTGGCTCTTGAACGACGTTGGAGCTAACCGTGGACCACTATATCGAACGGGTCGTTGACCTCACAGAACCCGAAGCAAACCACATCTACAACTTGACCGATGATGAGGCCCGCCAGCGTCTGCTTACCGGCGCGCCCGACGCCGTCCGTGGCATTCACGGCTCCTTTGCCCTCATCGCTCGTCAGGGAAAAACCGTCAAAATGGCCCGCTCGCTCGATCGCCCCATGCGGTACTTTCTTGCGAAACGCCAGGAAGGCCCCGCCCTCATCGTCGCTCCGCGAATCGACGCGATTTACAGCTGGCTCAAGTCCGAGGGGCTGGACCACCAGTTCCATCCAAGCTATACCCGCATGGTTCCTGCTCACTACATCGTCGAGCTCCAGCTCATCGGCTGCCCGGACCCCGACCCCGTCTACACCCGCTTCTTCACGCCGGTCTCCGGGGCGCTCTCCACGAATCTCGACGAAATTGGCAAGGCTTACATCGGCGCCCTGGCTGACGAGATTTCCCTCTGGCTCAGGCGCATTCCCGCCAACGAGCCCATCGGAGTCAATTTCTCGGGAGGCGTGGACAGCGGCAGCGTCTTCCTCACCACTTACCATGTCATGCGCCGGCTGGGTATCAGCCCCAGCCGCCTCAAGGCATTCGTTCTCGACCTCGGCAGCGGCCCCGATGTCGACCAGGCGCGTGAGTTCCTCCACGCTCTCGGTCTTGACCTGTTCCTCGAGCCCATCGAAGCCACGCCTTCCGATCTGAATATCGAAGAAACCATCCGCATCATCGAAGATTACAAGTCGCTCGACGTCGAATCCGCCGCCATGTCCGTCGCGCTCTGCCGTGCCATCCGCAAGCGCTACCCTGACTGGAAATACCTGCTCGACGGCGACGGCGGCGACGAGAACCTCAAAGACTATCCCATCGAGGAAAACCCCGAGCTCACCATTCGCAGCGTCGTGAACAACCAAATGCTTTACCAGGAAGGCTGGGGAGTCGGCAAAATAAAGCACTCGCTCACTTACAGCGGCGGCCTCAGCCGCTCTTACACGCGTACCTACGCCCCAGCGCATCACTTTGGATTCATCGGCTTCAGCCCCTACACCCGACCGGAAGTCATCGCCATCGCCGAAGCCATCCCTTACATCAAGCTCACAAACTACAGCGTCGAACGGCTCTATGAGCTGAAAGGCGAAATCGTCTCGCGCGGCATCGCTGCTGTTACCGGAATGAAAATGCCCGTCTATCCCAAGCGCCGTTTTCAGCACGGAGCCATCCCCATCGACGCGCTCCGCAACCAGCTGCCTTTTCGCGAAATTGAATATCGCAAACAATTCCTTTCTCTCTATCTTTAACGGGAACTGCATTGTCGAGCTATCCTCAAAGTGCCACAGAGCGGGATCACTGGATACTCGCTCAACGGCTCGCACGCACCACACTCAACCCCCACGAACCCTTCGCATACTTTGCAGAACAAGAACCGTCCGCCGACGGAAACCTCGAGAACGTCGCCACCATTTTCCTCACCAACCGCGAGTGCCCATTCCGTTGCGTCATGTGCGATCTCTGGCGCAATACACTTTCGGACTCCGTCCCGCCCGGAGCCATCCCTCAGCAAATCGAGTTTGCGCTCAACCACCTCCCTGGCGCATCCATCATTAAGCTCTACAACAGCGGTAGTTTTTTCGATCCACGCGCGATTCCCATTGCTGACTACCCATCCATCGCCGTTCTCGTCCGTTCCTTCGATCGGATTATCGTTGAGTGTCATCCCGCATTCGTCGGCCCACGCTGTCTGGAATTTCGCAGCCTGCTCGCTGGGAAGCTCGAAGTCGCTATGGGCCTCGAGACCGCGCATCCCGAAGTGCTTGAAAAGCTGAACAAGCGCATGACGATCGAGCAATTTGCTGCCGCTGCTGATTTTCTCCGCGCAGCCGGCATCGATCTTCGCGTCTTTATCCTTGTGCAGCCCCCATTCCTCCCACAAGAAGAAGCCCTGCATTGGGCGCAGTGCTCTCTCGATTTCGCCTTCGATTGCGGAGCAACTGCCGCAACGCTTATCCCCACCCGCGGCGGCAACGGAGCTATGGAGGCCCTCGCCGCCGAAGGTTCTTTCGCTCCCCCATCGCTCTCCACGCTTCAGGCCGCGTTGGAGTATGGCATCAAGCTTCATCGCGGGCGCGTCTTCGCCGACTTGTGGGACTTGAAACCCCACGCCGAGCCGTCCTGCTGTTTCTCCGCGCGCGTAGAGCGCCTGCGCGAAATCAACCTGCGCCAGGAAATTACCGCCCCAATTCACTGTCACATCTGCGGAGCGCAATCTTGACCGGTCGATATGACGTCGCGGTAGTGGGTTCCGGCTTTGCCGGTTCGCTCATGGCCATGGTCGCACAGCGACTCGGCCTCCGCGTCATCCTGCTGGAGCGCGGTACGCATCCGCGGATGGCGATCGGTGAATCCTCTACGCCGCTCTCAAACCTCTTGCTTGAAGAACTTGCCACACGCTACAACCTTCCTTCCATCTTGCCGCTTTGCAAGTGGGGAAGCTGGCGTAAAACGCATCCCGAGCTTGCCTGCGGACTTAAGCGCGGCTTTACTTTCTTCCATCACACGCCCGGCGCTGGCGCCGCATCCCTCGCCGACCGCGCCAATCAGCTCTTCGTCGCAGCCAGCCCCCACAACGACATTGGAGACACCCACTGGTACCGCGCCGACTTCGACCACTTCCTGGTCCGCGAAGCCGGGCAGCAGGGAATTGAATACTTGGACGAAGTGGACCTTCATGATTTCCGCGATAGCGGCGATGAAATCCGCCTCAAGGGCAATCGCCGCGACGCCAGCATCGAGGTGTCAGCGCAATTCGTCATAGACGCCACTGGCCCTCGCGGTTTTCTCCATCGCGCTCTGAATCTCGGAGACCTTCCGCTGCCCGACCTACCGCCAACGCAGGCCATCTACAGCCACTTTTCAGGAGTGAAACCCACGGATTGCCGCCTCGCAGACACCCCACCCTATCCCCTGGACGACGCGGCTGTTCATCACATCTTCGATGGCGGATGGGTGTGGGTTCTCCGCTTCAGCAATGGAATTACAAGCGCCGGCCTCGCCGCCACCGATGGCTTTATGGCCCAGCTCGACACCGCGGATCCACAAACCGCATGGCAGCAAGTTCTGCGCAAATTTCCCGCCCTGCATGCGCAATTCGCGGATGCCCAACCCGTCCAGCCCTTTCGCTACATCCCTCGCCTAAGTTTCCGCAGCGCCGCAGTAGCCGGCCCCAATTGGGCTCTTCTGCCGTCTGCCGCAGGCTTCGTCGATCCGCTGCTCTCCACCGGCTTTCCGCTCGCCCTCCTCGGAATTTCGCGCCTTGCCACCGTCATCGAGCGCGGCTGGGACTCACCTGCATTCACCGCACAGCTAGAGTCCTACGCAGCTCAGACTGACGCCGAGCTGCTCGCAACAAGCCGCCTCATCGCTGCGCTCTACGCGAATATGGCAAGCTTCACGGTCTTCTCGGCACTCACCCTGCTCTACTTCACCACTGCGAGCTATTCCGAAACAGCACACAGACTCGGCAAGCCACACCTCGCCACCGGATTCCTGCTCCACGATCACCAACAGTTTGGCCCTGCATCACAGCAGCTCATCGAACGTGCCGCGCACGGCGTCCCCGCCCGCGAATCCGAGGCCTTCATTCGCGACGTCCATCGCGCCATCGCGCCTTTTGACGTTGCCGGACTCACTCGGCTCGACCGCCGCAACTGGTACCCCGTAGACACCGACGATCTCTTCCGCTCCGCCTCAAGACTAGGCGCAACCCGCGAAGAGATATCTCAAATGCTCGAGCGGTGCGGCTTTTGCCAGCCTACTTCTTCGGCATAGGTGCAAACTGAATTGGCTGTGAGGCGATCACGCCCTTGCCTTCTTCAATCGTCACAAACTGGTCCGGATGAAGCCCATTAAGCGAATCCTTGTGCCCACTCGGCCAAAGTATTTCGAGGCCGATGCTCTTGTTGGGGTTCGGCTTGCCCAATCCAAACGTCAACGGAAGTTCACTTTGCGACAAATAGCTCGAGCCGCTCTTCACCATTTCCCGCATGTGCTGCCCGCTCGAGGTCGTCAGCAAAACCTTTGCGCCAATCCCGTCCCGATTCGACCGCGTGCCCACCAGCTTCACGCGTAACATGTCGTTCTTGTTTCCGTTGTCATTGCGCAAGAGTCGCGCGGGGCCATTGTTGGTGGTCAGCACCAGATCAAGATCGCCATCGTTATCAATATCCCCGTATGCCGCCCCGCGCCCTACCATCCGCTCCTGTAGCGCTGCCCCCACTTTCTGCGACACATCTGCAAACTTTCCATGTCCCAGGTTCCGGAAGAGAAGCGGCTGTTCGGCATAACTCAACGTCGGTTGAATCGCCGCGATGTCATCCGCCACGTGTCCATTCAGCGCAAAAATATCAGGCAGCCCGTCCAGGTTGTAATCAAAGAAAAATGTACTGAACGTCAATGATTTCGCTGATGGCAGCCCAATACCCGCCTCCGTCGCAACATCTGTAAACAGCCCTTGTCCTTCGTTGTGGTACAGCGCCATGCTTTCATTGGTGAAGTCTCCGATCACCAGGCTCTGCCTGCCGCTCCCGTCATAATCTGCAGCATCCGTGCCCATGCCCGCTCGGGCCTTGCCCGCATCGCTGAACGCGACGCCCGCCGCAAACCCCGTTTCCGTAAAGGTTCCGTTGTGATTATTGTGGTACAGCTTATTCGGCTGAGTGTCATTGGTGATCAACAAATCCAGCCAGCCGTCATTGTCATAATCGATCAGCGCAATCCCCAGCGCCTTGTCCGTGGCATCATAGAGCCCCGCAGCTTTCGTCACATCCTTAAAGCGGCCGTTGCCTTCATTGTGATACAGCCGTAAGCTCTCACCCTTATATAGTTCCGGAGTGCAATACGACTTATGCTTGCCATCGAGCGAGCAGTTTTGATCCGTCGCCGGAGACCACTGCACATAGTGGTCCACAATCAGGTCCAGCTTTCCGTCGTGGTCATAGTCAAACCACGCCGCGCTGGTCGCAAAACCCGGCGAGCTGACTCCAGCCTGCGCCGTTACATCCTTAAAGGTTCCATTCCTCTGGTTATGGAACAAATGGCTCCCACCCACGCCCGTTATATAAATGTCGTCGTAACCGTCATTGTCGTAATCACCCACAGCACAGCCCATTCCATACATTTCCACGTCCAGGCCGGCCTGCTTCGTCACGTCGGTAAACGTTCCGTCATGGTTGTTGTGGTACAGCGCGGGGTAGGATGGAGCACCCTTCGTGTGTCCCGGCCAATCCATCGAGTTCACAAACAGAATGTCTTGCCACCCATCGTTGTCATAATCAATAAAGCAGACGCCGCTGCCCATCGTTTCCGGCAGATACTTCTTCCCGAACGCGCCGCTGTTATGCACAAAAGTAATTCCAGCCTGCTTCGTAATATCAGTAAAGTGCACCGGCCCTGATGGGCGTTGTGCCTGCTGCGAAGTATTCGAGGGCGCCGCAGTGGCCGTCGCGGGCTTGGCCGCCTGTGTCGCCTCTGGAGTCGCAGTCTTCCTCTTACACCCGCCCAGCAGCGCCAGTACAACCAGCAGCGCGCATCCTGCGCAGTTCTTTCGAGTCGTTTTCAAGCAATATCCTCTTGTAAGAATCACAGGCGAGCGGCTTCTGCGTTTGGCATAAGAGCAGCGGCAGGAGCCGGAGTGGCTGGTTTCATGCGGCGCGCATTCCACCACATCTCCACCAGCATTGCGAGCGGCCCAACCCAGAACAGCGCATAGAGCTCCGCATACACGCTCTGGTCAAACCGGAAGAACATTTCCAGTAGTGCCACCAGAAACGCCACCAATGCCTGGCCCTTCTTCGAACGCACCGTCGTCCTCGGATCCGTAATCATGAAGAAAATGAAAAGCTGGTATTCCGGTCCGGTTATCGGAGAAATCTCCGAGAGCACTGGCTCGTGAATGATCCACGCGCGCAGCACCGCCAACAGCAAAAATGACACAACATACGTCGCGCTGATGTGAAATCGCTTCAGTCTCCAAATGATCACTGACCCCAAAATCCATATCGCTACCAGCGACCACAGATTGTTGCCCCATTGGATACTCAACATCGCCACGCTGGTCGGCAACAGAAACAGCACAACACAAATCCCGAAGTTCGATGGGTTCCAGAGGTGTTTGCCTTTGTATCGCAGCACATACTTCGAAGTAATCGCTATCGCCGCGCACACTGCATAGGGCCAATATGCCGGTGACCGCAACAGAATCCCCACGCTGATTCCCGTAATATACGAGCTCGCAAGATGAGGCCATTTGCCCACGAAGACGCGACTCAGGATCAATTCCACAACCATCGCCGTCGCTATCGCGAGCAAGGTTTTTTGGTAGCTCTCCAGAATCCCGTACGTAGCCTGCCCCGCCAGCAGGATCAGCGTAATAAAGATCGGCGGAACATACCGGTTATCCAGCGAGAGCCACCGCCCCCATTGTGGTGCGCTTGCCGTCTTGCCGTTTGAAAGTGCCGATGTCGGTTGGCTCATTTCGGCTCCTCAATCTTGTAAAGCTGGTCCGGCGAAAGCTGGTCGAGCGTCTGCACGGCCCCTGACGGCCACCGAATCACCGCTTTCTCAATATGCGGATTCTTGCCTAGCCCAAAATGCAGGCGAAGCTCATTCTGGGCCGCGAAGCCGCTCCCGCTCGTCACCTCTTGAATCTGTTTCTGGCTATTCCAGTACATCGTTACTTCGGCGCCAATGGCATCGCGATTGCTCTTTGTACCCTCAAGCTTGAACTCAATCCACTTCTCCGCTGGATCAACCGTGTTCTTGTAGATAAGCAGTGGTCCATCCTGATTGGCCACTACTACATCCAGTGCACCGTTGTTCCACAAATCGGCAACCGCCACAGACCTTCCATCGTGGATGTCCGTTATACCCACGGCGCGCGCTACATCCTCAAACTTCCCGGCGCCGTCGTTCAGCCAGACCTTCTTCTCCTGGTAACCCGAAAGGCTGCGTCCATCGAATGCCGGCCAATTTTTCGCGTCGCCAATAATCGTGCTGTTACCGCCTGCAACTTTGGCAAAGTCGTACCAGTAGCTCCTGTTCCGGTCGAGCGAGATATAACCATTCATCAAAAACAAATCCAGGTTGCCGTCATTATTAAAGTCGCCGAACTGCGCGCCGAAGCTCCATCCACCCAACTCCACACCCAGATCGCGCGCCATATTTACATAGTGGAGCTGACCGCCCGCCGTCGCCTCCTGCGGGACCCACATATTATTCCCCTGAATCAGGATCCCGGCCTCCGAGATGTTCGAGACATAAATCGAGTACTTCCCGTTGTTGAAAATATCTCCAAACGCCACGTTCATTCCGCTCTTCGGAGAAAACCCGACTCCGCTCTGTTCGCCCACTTCATGGAAGCGCTTGCCGTCATTTAAATACAGCTCCGAGACGCCATAATCATTGGCTACAAACAGGTCCTGATGGCCGGTGCCATCCAGGTCGGCGGTGCCGCAAGCCAGGGCCCACCGCCGGCTCTTGATGCCCACCCTTGCGCTTACTTCATCAAACTTGCCATTCCCGAGATTATGGAAGAGATACTTGCGGCCGCCGTTATCTGCATACTCAAAGCTATCCGGCATAATCTTTGTTGTCCGCAAATGCCACAGATCAATATCTTCGTTGTAGTATCCGCCCACAAACAGATCGAGCTTTCCATCGCCATCGTAGTCAAACCAAGTTGCCGTATTTGCGTTCATCCATTTCGGCAGACCTGCTACGTCCGTGACAGGTGTAAACCCATGGCCACGGTCGTTATGGAACAGCTCCGGCTTTCCCCACTTGATCAAAAACAAATCCGGGTAGCCGTCGTTGTCATAGTCTCCCCAAACCGCTCCCATCGAGACTCCCGTTCCCGGCTTGTTCACGTCAGCAATCCCAAGCTCCGGTGCGACATCGGTAAAGGTCCCGTCATGATTGTTGCGGTAAAGGGCATTCATCGTCCCCTCGCGGCTGTTCGTCACATAGATATCCGGCCAACCATCCTGGTTGTAGTCCACAATCGTTACTGACGCGCCCATCGATGCAACCTCAGGCATAATCGCCGCCAGTTTCGGATCCAGCACCGGCGCATGGTGCACAAAGTTCACACCAGCCTGCTTCGACACTTCCGTGAAGTAAAATCCGTAGCGCGCCAGGGCAGTCTTCTCGCTGGTCTGCGCCTGGTCGGCGTTGTGCGCCGCGGACCGCCGCGTCACCATCACCGGAACCACAATCAGTCCAATGAAAAATAGAATCAGAACGATTCGTGCAATGGGGCCGCGCTTCATTGGTTGGCTGAACTCCTCAACGGATTGTCAAACTTATAAGGTGTCACGTAGCGCGTCTGGTAGGTTTCCCAGTCCTGCGCGTGATGCTTGTACTCCCACTCGTCTTCGAGCGGTTTTGGCGCTCCTTCATACAGCTTGCGAGCATGGTAGGGAAGTGGCCTCACCGTCGCCGAATCCTCCGAGTTGTAGTCGCCGTCTTTCACCCATCCATCGCCTGCAATCACATAGTCTCGCACCCATCCCGGTGGCGGCGCAGCTATAGCAGGAAACCGAAGCGCCAGTTCGTCCCCTGCGTTCATAATCACGTAACGATCATCGATGCTATTCAACAGCGGACGCACATCCCCATATCGCGTGTAGTATCCAGTCAGGTCACGCCATATCTGCGTCGTCGCCATCAAGTGGTTGTAGTCCGGAATCTCCGGAGAAGACGCGTTTGCCTCATGAATGGCGGAGTACCCACGATAGTGCAAGTCCGCATACTCAGGCGCAAGCCGCGTCACCCGCATCTGTGTCTCAGGCATACCCTGCGCCCACTGAATCTGGTCCCAGTAAATTTCCAGGTTGGTACTGAGCCTCACCGTATGCGGAGCGCCCGGCCGGAACACGCCCGTCAAGTCAATCAGGCAAATCTTGTTGCGTCCCTCGGGGAACCCAAGGTTCGGTTTCACAACACGCCACTTGCCGTCGGCATCTTCCACGGACAGGCTCAACGGTTTCGGCTGCTCATGGTTTCCCTGGCTGATCGCCACATTAATCGTCGAGTCAGAAGGATGCAGCCATCCCCTCGCAATCAAATACAAAGGGCCACTCATTGGAACATCCGGCCCTAAGTCGATATCAACGTAGTGGTCGCGAGTTACTCCCTGGTATTGCCCTCGTCCGAAGTTATCCAGATACTTCCCATCCAGCTTGGCCAGCACATCAGTTACATCGTTACCGCTGTCATCCACCGCTCGCGCTATCGCGTGTGGTTGCGCGGTTTCCGTTATCGCCAGCTTCACCGGAGGAACCACATAGCGCTCATCAGTAAACACAGCCGTACCTGCCGGATGGTCCACTACCATGAGCGATAGGTAGTCATAGTAATAGGTCTCCCACAGCTCCCCTGTAATTCGCAGGTCATAGTAGCCGTTGCGCGGAACTAGCTCGGAGCCGGGAATCTTATACCACTCCTGCGTCGCCGCAATTGCCGCTGTCCCAATCGAGTTAATGCGCAACCCAATCGCCGAGCCCCATGGAACCGTGTCCTTCACGAAATTCATCTCTTTGCCATTCCATGCAAACAGGAATGGACACGATCCCTTTAGTCGTTGCTCCGTCAGAACCTCTTGGTCCGCCTTCATCGCAAACTCAGCCCGCACTGACCCGTTCGGCCAAATAATCCGCGCTACATCTGCCTCCGTATGGGTTCCCAATCCAAAGTGCAGTTGCGGTCCCGTAATCGGTAGTTCCTGTGTCAGCAATCCCGACCGAATCTCAATCTCGCCGCCAATTCCAAATGAGTTAATCCTCTGGTCACCCGTCGCCGCTCTCGCGCGCGGACGAACAATCTGCCAGTGGTAGTCCTTCGTCCCGCGATTGACGTCTCCCTCTGTTCGACCCTCCGGACTCAGCCCCAGCAGCGCCATCTGACCATCATCATGAACATCAGCCACGTCGAAGACCTGCGACGCTCCCGCCGCGCTGTTCAGCAAATGGAATTGTCCGCGCTCATCAGCCAGCCAGATCAGCGCTCCATGCGCCCTCGTCGCCGATGGCGAAACCTGTGCCAGCATCAGGTCAATCGCGCCGTTGTTGTCCATGTCCGTCGCACGCAGCCGCACTTCACCAGCCAGGTTCACCGCCGTATCTGGAACCGTCGCAATCTGCGCGCTCGTCCAGGCCGCCCCTTCATTCGACAGCCGCTCCACCGCGCCGTTTGCCAGCACAGCAACCACATCCAGAACGCCGCCGTTCTTCACATCGGCAATCGCAATCGCCTTCACGTTCTCAAACCCCGCGGGCAGCATCTGCTCTTCAAACTGGCCCGAGCGTTCATTGAAGAACACGTGCAGGCGCCCCGCGCCATCAATTAACGCCGCATCCGGATTCCCATCTCCATTCAAATCTGCCCACGCAAACTGCCGAATTCCTGAAATTCCCGCAAACGGATGCACCATCGCAAACGTCCCGTCGCCATTGTTCCTCAATACCGCGGGAACGCCCGACGACTGCCCCATCACCACATCCAGGTCGCCGTCCGCCTCAATATCCACGGCCCACGCGCCGGTATATCCCGCATCCAGCACGGCTTTTGGAAGCTTCGTCGCCGCCGTCACATCGGTAAAGGCAGCCGGACTATCCTGCCGCATGAACCTGACGCCGCCTTCACCCGCCAGCACCAGATCCGTCTTAAAGTCGTAGTTAAAGTCCAGGGGCAAAATCCCTTCCGGCATCGGTAACGCATTATGTGGTCCGCCCGGAAAGGGAACCGTTGCCCCCGTCGCCAGCTTCACTTCTCGCGGATTCGCCGCCACCACCGTCGGCGCTCCGTGCCCATTCAGCGACATCGACCCAATCCACGTCCACCGCCCGCCGTCCAAACCCCGCACAGACTCCGGAGTAAAACTGATCCCCATATCCGCCGCATCAGGAGTCGACGATGGCGATGGCAGCTTCACAAACTGCGTGAACGGCTGTGCCTCATCGCCCGGCTGTGGCTTTATCTCTGCCAGGTCCGCTCGAAACGACGGTAGCTGCATCAGCACATTGCGTAGAAAAATGCTGCGAGTCGCGGCCACGCGTGGCTCAGGCCCACTTGCTGCAGTTTCAAGGTCACTCAGTCGCTGTTGAATATCCGCAGGCCACCCGTTGCTTTGCGCCTTGATGCGCTTTACCGCGTCGCGCAATGTGGCCGCATCGCCCTGCTTGGCTGCAGTGCGGCTCAATTCCAGCAGCGCGGCCAAGTTTCTGGGCCGCGCCGCCAAAATCTGCTTCATCAGCTTCTCGAACTCCGCATCGCTGCCCTCAGCTCCCTGCCGCTCCACCTCTAACGCCAGGGCATAAGCCGCACGCAGGTCTTTCGGATCTAGCTCCACGGCCTTCTGGTAATTCGCAATCGCCTGCTGCGACTCGCCCTGGGCCGTTCCCAACAGCCCCAGCAGGTAATACATCCGCTCGTTCTTTGGAGCCAGTTCCTTCGCTCGATTCAGCCGCTCCGTCGCCGGAGCAAAATTCCTCTGCCGCAGCGCCAGAATCCCCCAGTCCGCCCATCCGGCTGGCTCTCCCGGAGCAATCTCCGTCACCTGTTGCAAACTACTCTGCGCGCGCACATCGTCACCCACTTGCAGCGCCGACAATCCCACATAAAAGGTTGAAACCAGCTTCTGATACGCCGCTGACGTCGGCTTCGGCAGCCCCGAGGAATGGCATCCGGCCATGAACAGCGCTGCTGCGGCCACGCTCGCCACGGTAGCCGAGGCACTTGTTCTCTTCATGCTCTTTTTCATAGGGAAACTGCTTTGAAGATAACGCAAACAGTGCAAGTCATTCGCAGCGTGGCACAAATGCGACGACAGCAAGGGCGTTCCTAACTGTAAGAATCATCAATGGCAGTTGTCTTGCACCATATGGCGGAGCGCGGTCTCAAACTTTTGGTTGAGCCGGGGACCGCTCTAACCTGACAGCCCGGCCGCAGGGCTGCGAGCCACAATCTGTCAGAATTGGGGGCTGAGCCTCTCAGAGTTTCTTTCTCAAGAACTCGAAAACGACGAAGCCGACTCCGGCAGCCACGAGCGCAATCTCGAAATTGCGCACTGTCCAGATGTCTAGGAAACCTCGACTCAGCGTTTTTCCGCCCTGATTGCTGCTCTCAAACTCGCCCATTAGCAAATTGGAATAGAAGAGAAAGATCACAAAAGCGATCTCCACCAATGCGCGCAATCCATTCCTGCGAGAAGGGTCTCGGGGCATGCCTTTCATGCTATCGCAAGGCGCATTCAAACCGAGACACTACAGCCCCAATCATCACAAGCTGGATGCTTATTGAAGAGTCATAGACTGGGGCAGCAGCAGCGTCAGGTGGCAGCTTTTCGTCAGCTTCGAGCAGTACAGAATCCCGCGCCGCACCAGCCTCCCCGTCGAGCCATCAGGGAACTCGCTTCCGAAGTTCAACTTCCTGATCAAATCTCCCGCCGACGTGAGTTTCTCATCGCCGCGAATGTACTTTACGTCCTGTACCTTGGCCGCCGAGAGTAGCACAAAAAAGTCCGCGCTGCCGTCCAGCTTTGCCGAATAGGGAAGATCGAACGTCCGCAGATTACCAAGCGACTCGCCTGCTTTGCCGGGCTTGTAATCAAGATGCGAAGCCAGCTTGTCCCGTCGTTTCTGAATCGCATCCGTACCCGAAGGATCCGGACTGAGCGTTGCCGCAGAAAGCGCCAGGTTCTCCATCTCTGCCGCTTCCTTCAGCTTGCCTTCCTTCTCATAGATTTGCCCGAGGTGGTCCCCAACTTCGCTCGCCTGGCTCGTGTTCCACGCTGCCTTGCAATAGCTCTCTGCCTGCGGCAGCTTGCCTTCGCGGAAATACACCCATCCCATCGTGTCCCACGCCGCCGTCAGCAGATTCACATGCGCCAGGTCGTCCCGCGTCAAATTCCCCAGCACAATCTGGGCCGTCTCATCGTCCAACTTGTCGAGAGCCTTTTTGGTGCTCGCCTCTGCGGTCGGCAAATCTATTTTGAAGTCCGCCAACTCATACGCCGCATCATTCAATATCTCAGGTTCAGTCGCCTTATCAAGCGCCGCGTGCAGGCTTGCCGAACCCGCATCGTTCTTGCCCGCCAGCAACTCCGCCCGCCCTGCCTCAATGCGCATGTTCTTGTTGTCCGGCAGTTGCTTTACGGCTGTCTCATATGAAGTCGCCGCATCGTCGTACTTCTTCTCTAGGATCTGCACAAAGCCCAGTTGCGCTTCTGCATCTGCATTCCCGGGCAGCGCCTTCAGTTCATCGTGCATCGTTTGTTCCGCATCACCCAGCCGCTTCAGCCGGATCTGCATCTGTGCCATCTGCTGCCAGGCACGCGTTGTCTCAGGATGGTACTGCACCTCTTTGCGCAGGTCCCCGATAGCCGTGTCCATCTGGCCCGACATCATATCCAGACCTGCATATTCCTCCCACAACCCCGCCTGCTTCGAATTCAACTGCTGCGCCTCGTCTAGATTGGCTCTCGCGTCTATGAAGTTGTGGTTCGTCAGGTTCGCCCATGCCGACTGCATCAACTGCAGAGCTTCAGGATTGCTCGGCGTCGTGTCCGGCTTCACAACCGCCGTTGACGAAACCAGCTGAATATACTGGCCCTCGTCGTCCTCCACATTCTTCTTGAACTTCCTGTAGTCATCCGCCCTCGCAATCGGAACCTCTTTCTCAAGGATCTGCAGCTTTCGGGTCGTCTCCAGCTTGTTTCCCTCCAGCTTGTTATCGTCCTCGTAAATCGCGAAGGCCGTGCTGTACTTCACCATCTGCGGAACCACCGCCGTATAGCCCTTCGGCAGCGTAATCGTCGAGTCATGCACCTCCACCCGAGGAGACCCCAGCTTGATCGGGTCTTTCGGCGCGTCATCGCCAATGCCGGTCAACGTCACATACATCGTCAGCGGCAGGATCCGCCGATTGCCCCAGTCCGCATATTCCTTGCGCGTGTAGTCATACGAGTAGACGAACGCCTTGTCTGTGCGCTCCGGCAAACCAACGTCCAGATTGCTCACCGTCCCGCCAAAACCCATCGCTTCTGACATGTTCTGTGCTGCCTGCTGCCACTGCGCCCGAGGCACATTGTGGAACACCTCGCGGAACGCCACCCCGTAGTCGCTCCGCATATCGAATGAAAGGTGTCCCGTCAGCGTTCCATCCCCGTCCAGCGTTCCTGTCGCTGTGTAGGTATCCAAAAAAGGAAATGGCCCATTCGCCGGTGTCGTCATCAGTACAGGCTTACCATCGGTCGGCATTACCAGCGCCTGCCGGTCGCGGATTGCCGCCACCAGCAACTCGTATGGAGTCACTTCCGGCGTGCTGTCCAGCCATATCGGCTTGCTGTGTAGCGAAACCACCGTAATCACGTGGTTGAACTGCATGGGCGAGGGAAGCTCCTCGTGGAATTTCCCCGCCGTCCCAATCAGAGCCGGCCACGCGTCGTATCCCGCAGCCTTCAGCAACGCAGCCAGCAGTGTGTGTTTGTCCTTGCAGTCGCCGTACTGATTGTCCAGCACCGTTTCCGCCGAGTGAGGCTGGTATCGCCCAATTCCAAAGTCGACCCCTATATATCGCACCTGCGTCGATACATAGTTGTAAATCGCCGCAATCTTCTCATCATCCGTGGTCTTGCCCTTCGTCAGCTCATCCGCCTTCCCCTGTATCTCCTGGCTCACCGCCGAGCGCCCCTTCGCCAGCTCCGCATACCAGTCGCCCACTTCCTGCCAGTTGTGGAACGTCGTCCACGCGATATCCGGCAGCGCGTCCTCATCGGGAGTCTCCGGCTTCCTCCCGGCAGTCGGCTCAAGCTGTTGCCCGGTCCAGAGGTAAACCGTCCGGCCATTCTCTTCCGTAATAGCCGGCTTGTGCTTCGGACTCAGTACAAGAACATACTTCCCCTTCGGAAACGAGAGCTCGATCGTCTGGTTGAGCACCACGTTTGTATTGATGAAACTTATCGCGTTCCAGAATTGGTTCGGGGCCTGCGCCTTCTTCAGCGTGAAGTGCACCTTATAGTCCAGCGTGTCGCCCGCGCTCAGCGACTTTACCGGCAGTTGAACCTCTCGCAAATCGCTATACAGCGGAGCAATCCTTGTCACCTGTGCTGGCATATCCTGCGCATCGCTCACCGGAGTCTCCACCACCGTCCCGTCCGGCTTCTGCACCTTTACATACACAAATTCCAGCTGCTCGTTCCCCGAGGCATACGGCAGATCAATCAAA
>DASZAG010000056.1:0-23402 GCA_035945555.1 Acidobacteriaceae bacterium | reverse complement strand
GTAAACCTGCAGCACCGCGCCGCGCGACTTCAGCACGCAAAAGTGGTTGCTCTCCACCGTCAGCAGCGAGCCCGACACGATGTTTTCATCCGCGATCTTTACGGCCAGCGCCTTGGTGCCAAGCAAATCTGTTCCATCGTTTTGAAGACTGGTTATGACTTGACGTGCGATTGCCATATGTTCTGCTCCTTATGAATAGCTGGGAAATTCTCGCGACCCAGAATACCCCAACTAAGAGAAGATAAGATTTAGGGCAATTTTAAAAGGCTGAGATTTCAGGCAGCCTATGCCGCTTACAACTCCATCTCCCACGTCTGACCTACCAGATCATGCCCGAAGCTGTGGTGCGACTCTTCCAGAACGAGCTTGAAACCGGCCTGCTCATACAAGTGGTGTGCAGGTTTCAAAATGCTCTGCGTCCACAGCGTCATTCTGCGATACCCAAACGCCCGTGCCGTCTGCACGCATTCGTTCACCAGAGCCTTGCCCGCGCCTAGCCCGCGTGCTGAAGGCTCCACCAGCAGCAGCCTCAGCTTCGCCATTTCGGTAAGCTCGGGATGATGTACCAGAAAGATGCACCCCAGCCGATCCCCATCGCGCTCGGCAATCCAGCAGCGGTCCCGCTGCGGGTCGTACTGCTCGATAAACTCTGCCACGACGCGCGCCACCAACGCCTCAAATTCATCGCTCCAGCCGAACTCCTGGGCATAAATCTCGCCGTGCCGGCGCACCACCCATTCCATATCGCCGGCCCAATGCTGCCGCAGCACAAACCGCGGGGAACCCGGGCCCCCGCCGGAAATATCCTCTACGTTACCCATCGCAGCGAGCAGTATAGTGGATCGCCTCACCCGTTTCGCGCTCTAAACCACCCCCCGCAGTATGCTTGTCTTGAGACGAACATCGGCCTAACCACGTCTTACCCTTGAATGCGAATTCCGGACATGCGAATCCCGCCCCTTTTGCTCGCCGCCCTCCTCGCCGCCACCCCCGCGGCTCTCGCCCAATCCCGCATGCCGCGCCTGCAGGTGCCCAAAAATGGCCCCCGCGCCACTCTCGTCCGCGAGGCCAACCTCTACATTCAACCCGACGCCTCCGCCAGCCGCGTCTCCGTCATCGAACCCGGCCGCGAAATGGTCATCGTCGAGCGCAGCGGCGACTGGATCCGCGTCTTCGCCAACATCGACGCCCCAGAATCGCGGGAATCCGATGAGCCCGAACTCGACCAGGATCAGCCCGTCAATCCGCTCTCCGGCTGGATGCTCAACAAGGGAGTCATCGACACGAACACCGTCCGCGGCGACCAGGTTCTCTTCGGCGAAGCCCTGGCAATGGAAGACGCCGCCTCCCAGTCGCACCCTCCGCCACGCGCCGCCGAGGAAGCCCGCCTCCTCTATCGCCGAGTCGTCGAAATGTTTCCGCAATCGCCTCTCACGCCTGACGCCATGTGGCACGCCGCTGATATCCGCTGGCAGTTGCAGAAGGTCGACGCCTCATCGCTGCCTTCCGCACACGAGAAGGACGCCTATCTGCGGCAGCAGATGGACGAAAGCGAAATGAGGGATATCGAGAAGTACTTTCCCCGTACCAAATGGGCTGACTTCGCCGCCTTCGAACTCATCGACAACAAACTCTGCGGCGATTGGCAAGGCTCAGAAAAATGCCCAGAGAAAGAGGCCGGCTACTTCGTCAAATACGTAGATGATTACCCCGACTCACCCCGCGACGCCGAGGCCCTCTACAAAGCCGCGTGGAGGATGGCCGCTGCCGGAGACATGTGGGACGCCGACGGCAACGGTGGACACGCCAAAGATGATCGCCAGCACGCAGCCGAGCTTGCGCAGCGCCTTGAATCCAAATATCCCCAGTCGGAATACGCCGACCGCGCCGCCGACCTCACCTACAAAATGGACTCCGGCATTCCCATCTACGGCAGCCAGCGGCAATAAGCTGTCCCAGCGTATAGTTTCATCGTCAGGAGGTTATTATGTCTTCCCTTTCTAAATCGTGCTTCGCGTTGCTGTTCGCTGCTCTAACGGTATGGGGTTCTGGAGCGCAGACCACAAACCAAAGACGCGCTGCCGCTGACTTGGAGAGCCGGATGAGCAACAAGATGATCGTCGTCTTGCCGCCAGCCGCGAACTGCCCCGTTGCCATGAGCGCGCAGCATGGATTCGACGGAAGCATGGTGACGGTCAACAAAGCACCCCACGGAATCGGCCAGCAACTCGAACTCACGCTGAACAATCCCGGCAGCACCGCCATCTCCGCCATCCGGATCACGGTAAACGGCTGGGACGGCCACGGACGCACCCTTCCCGCCGCGAAGGCCACCACTGATGACACAACCGCCTCCCGAACTCTGGAGCTTAAGGTTCCCATCGCGCCGCACACTTCAACAAAAACCGACGTATGGGTGAGCGGCTTAACATCCGTCAACTCTATCGATCTCGTCGAAGTGCAATATGCAAAGGGATTGAACTGGAGAGCCCGAGGCACACAGGCCTGCAGCATCGTGCCCGATCCCGCAACGCTCATCAGCCAGCGCTAAGTGCGAGCCTGGAACGTGTAAATTGTTAGCAGGAGACTGACATGAAAGCGGCCCTCTTTGTAGCGACCTCTATAGCCATTTTTGTCGCCATTTTCTTGCCGATTCTTCTGTCCGGAAAGTACTGGAGAGAAGCAGAGGAAAAGGCCCGTGCGCGCCGCATGGCTGAGCACAGGATGAATGCCAGGCTCCTGAGATTCGACATCTGATCCCCTCCTCCAGCCCCACAGGTGCTATACTCTAACTACGCTCAGTTGTTTGGTTTGTGAGCCGTTCTCGCCTTCATCCAGCAAGACCGCCTGTCACGAAGTGATTTTCCCAAGCCCCTCAGCGGAATGGCCTGATTGATTTGTATCCGGCCAGATTGCGGCGCACCGCGCATGGCAATCGAAGAGGCAGCGTGCGGCAGAGTTGAGTCAATCTCAAAACCTCCCTACGTAAGAGACATATTTTCCCGCGTGCGCGGTTCGCGCCAGGGAACCATCAACGCCGGTCATCGCTCGTATTGTCTATACGTGGATGAGTGCGACCGCCGGCGCAGGGACCAAGTGAACCAATTTTCCGATTTTCAGATTTCGGCCGGACTCAAAAAGCAGCTGGCCGACGCAAACTTTACTACTCCAACTCCTGTACAGGCACAGGCCATTCCGCCCGCCCTTGAAGGCCGTGACGTTCTCGCCACCGCCCAAACTGGCACGGGTAAAACCCTCAGCTTTCTCATCCCGCTCATTGAGCGTATGCCCGCGAACAAGCCCAAGGGCTGCGTCGCGCTCATTCTGCTCCCCACGCGCGAGCTGGCTATGCAGGTCGAGCAAAACTACCGCAAGCTCACTGGCAGCTATAAATCCATCGCTCTTGTCGTGGGAGGCATGGCTGAAGGGCCGCAGCTTCAGGCCATCCGCAATGGCGCGCGCATCATCGTGGCAACGCCGGGACGCCTGGAAGACTACCTCGACCGCAGGCTCGTCAACCTCAGCGGCGTAAAAATGCTTGTGCTTGACGAAGTGGATCGCATGCTCGACATGGGCTTCAAGCCTGCCATCAAGCGCATCGTGTCCGCATTGCCTGCCGATCGCCAGACCATGTGCTACTCCGCCACGCTCAGCCCTCAGATCAAGGAAGTCGTGCGGGATTATCTCAAGAACCCCGCGCGAATCGAGATCGGGTCCACGCTGAAGCCGTGTGAAAACGTCGAGCTGCAGACATTCGAAGTCCCCGTAGAGAAGAAGCAGGAACTGCTCGAGCACCTGCTCAGTCGGCACAACGGCAGCTTCCTCGTTTTCGTCCGGACAAAGCATGGAGCAGACCGCGTCGCCCGCAGGCTTTCACACTCCGGGCACACAGCAACCCGCATCCACGGCGACCGCTCGCAGTCGCAGCGCAACGCCGCGCTCAAGAGCTTCTCTCAGGGACACCACCGCGTGCTCGTTGCAACGGACGTCGCCGCTCGGGGCATCGATGTGGCTCACGTCGCCCACGTCGTCAACTACGACATGCCGCGTGAAGCCGAGGACTTTGTTCATCGGGTGGGCCGTACAGGCCGCGCCTCCGCAAAAGGAGTCGCCTCTACCTTCACCGCTCCCGATGAAAAGCACCTGCTGAAGAAAATGGAGAAAATGCTGGCCATCAATATGAAGCGTTTTCGAGTGCGCCCCAACGAAGCAGCAATGCAGACTGCATAAAACCTGCGCGGGGGATTGGCGACAACAGTTCCCCGCGCTCAATTTCAGACCGCCACTTGCCGAAGCTCCCGCACGCTCGCGCCCATCGCATACTTCAGCTTCTCGATTCCCAGCCCCGTCACCGCTGAAATCTCGTAGAAGTCCAGCTTCTTCCGCTTCGCCATCGCTTTCAGCTTCTTCAGCTTCTCCGGATTCGCCACGTCCGCCTTTGACGCAATCACAATCATTGGCTTGTCCGTCAGCCCGTGGCCAAAGCTCTCCAGCTCCTTCACGATGACCTTAAAGTCTTCCACAGGATCGGGCCGCCCGCTCCCATCCGACACGTCCACAAGGTGCGCCAGCAGCCGCGTGCGTTCAATATGCCGGAGAAACTGCACTCCCAGGCCCGCTCCCAGGTGCGCGCCCTCAATCAGCCCCGGAATATCCGCCACCACGTAGCTCTCCTCATAAGGAGCCTCGCCAATCGACACCACTCCCAGATTCGGCTCCAGTGTCGTAAACGGATAATCCGCAATCTTCGGCTTCGCCGCTGAAATCCGCGAGATCAGCGTCGACTTCCCCACATTCGGATACCCCACCAACCCCACATCAGCCAGCACCTTCAACTCCAGCCGATACACCCGCTCCTCGCCCGGCTTGCCCAGCTCATGCTCCCGCGGAGCCTGGTGCGTCGATGTCGCAAAGTGCTGGTTGCCGCGCCCACCGCGTCCCGCCTGCGCAATCACCACGCGCTCGTCCGAATGCGAAAAGTCATGCACCAGCTCGCCCGACTCCGCGTCGAAAATCTGCGTGCCCACGGGAACCTTCAGCACCACATCCTTGCCGTCGCGTCCTGTGCAGTTCGAACCCATCCCGTGCTCGCCGCGCTCTCCCTTGTGTTCCGGGTTGTAGCGGAAATACATCAGCGTGTTATGTCGCTGCGACGACTCCATCACAATGTCCCCGCCGCGCCCGCCATCTCCACCCGACGGGCCCCCACGCGGAACGAACTTCTCCCGGCGGAAGGCCATGCAGCCATTACCTCCGTCACCGGCTTTTACTCGAATTTTGGCTTCATCAATGAACATTTCGTCTTTCCAGTCTACCGAATCAAGTACCCTGCACTCACAACTGCGCCAACATGCGACAACCTTGTTACGAAAGTGGCCACGAAACTGGCTGCGAGAGTCGTCACAAAAAATGACGATGCCGCTCCCACTATTCCCGCGGAATCCGCGCCGCATCGCCCTGCTCGTCCTGCTCCTTGCCTCATGCTCTCTCATCGCCTCCGCGCAGTCTGACATCAACGGAGCCGTCGCCGGACAGGTCGGCGGAATCGCCGGCAGTCACTTCCGCGCTCTCATCACCCTTCGCAACACTGAAAACGGCACCGAGTTCGACACCTTCAGTGACGCCGCCGGCAACTATCGGTTCCCCGAAGTCGCGCCCGGCAACTATACCCTCCGCGTCAGCGCACCCGGTAATTTCTCCGGAAACAACCCCGCAACCGCGCCCTGGCTCGCCTACAGCGTTCAGGTCGAAGTCGGCCGCACCACCCTGCTCAATCCAAGCCTGGCCGATCGTCTGAACCGTGCCGCAGCCAACAACGCCCAGGCGCAGCAATTCAGCCTGCCCTCTTCTGTCGGTAACAACGTCGATAGTGACTTCATGCAGGCTCTCCCCAACGAAAGCGGCCGCTGGTCCGCATTCGCCGCCCTCGCGGCCGGAATCGCACCCGACGCCGCCGGCTCAACCGATCTCAGCTTTCGCGGGCTCAGCCCCTTGCTCAACGCCATCTCCGTCGACGGCGCTGACCACACCCTCGCCTTTCGCGGAGGACAGCGCGGAGCCGCCACCGGAGGCTACTCCATGGCCCGCGGAGCCGTCAGCCAGTTCCAGGTGCATACCTCCAACTTCTCCGCTGAATACGGACGCGCCGGAGGCGGCGTCATCAACTCCATCACTCGCGGCGGCGGCAACGCCCTCCACTTTGAAGCATCCCTTCGCGACCGAGATGCCGCATGGGGCGCCATGAATGCCTACAGCAAAGTCATGCAGCCCGAGCCCGCCGGGACGCTCGTCTCCGCGCAAGGCTCCAACGTCCTGTACCTCAACGGACAACCCATCACCTACGTAGACAAGCCCTACAACGCCCCCGACCGCCGACTCGAATCTGCCTTCAACGCGGGTGGCCCCATCCTCCGCAACAAGCTCTTCTGGTTCTTCGCCTCGGAATACAACCTGCGCAACAACCCCGGCGTCGCTCGCGCCAATGAGCCGGAAACCTTCTTCGCTGCGCCCTCTTCGCAAACCATCCAGACCCTCGCCGCCCGTCTTATCAAAGGCACCAGCCCCATCTACACTGGCTGCGCGCAATCCCCAATTGACCTCAACGCCCAGGCCCTCTGCGCCTACACCACCGTCCTCAACCAACTCAACGGAATCCTGGGCAACGTCCCGCGCACCACGCGTCAAACCAACCTCTTCCCCCGTCTCGACTGGCGCGTGAACAACCGCATCCACCTCATTGGCCAGTACAACTTCATGCGCCGTACCGCGAGCAACGGTGTAATCGGCGGAGCCTCCAGCCCCGACGGCATCGGCAGCTTCGGCAACGGCTCCTCAAGCGAAAACACCGGCGTCGTCCGGCTCCAGTACTTCTTCACGCCAAGGATTCTCTCCAGCCTGCGCTACCAGTACAGCCGAACTCTTCTCGCGCAACTCGCCGCCACGCCGACGCCTTTCGAGAGCCAGTTTGCAAACAACACTCTGGGCCGGGCGCCGCAAATCTCCATCGACCGTAGCTCCGGCTTCACATTCGGCACGCTCTCCTCGCAGAACAAATCCGAATACCCGCTCGAAATCCGCCAGCAATTCACAGACGACTTCACCTGGATCCACCATCGCCATGCCTTTCGCTTCGGCTATGACTACAACCACGTCGCCGACAGCATCAACGGCATGAACTCCCAGAACGGCTCGTATTCCTACTCCAGCCTCGCCAATTTCGTCGCCGACATGCTCTCGCCTGACAGTTGCGACGGGACCACCACCGGAGCCGGCAATTACCCCTGCTACCGCTACTATCGCCAGACCATCGGCCCCTCCAGCTGGAGCTTTGAAACTGCCGACTACGCCGCCTTCGCTGCCGACGACTGGAAGCTCACGCCCCGCTTCACGCTCTCGCTCGGCCTGCGCTACGACTTCGAGCGCCTGCCAGACACGAACAAATACGTCGCCAACCCCGACATTCCACAAACCGCCTACTTACCTCAAGACCGCAACAACTTCGGCCCGCGCGCGGGCTTTGCATGGAATGTGTTTGGTCGCGGACGCACTGTCCTTCGCGGCGGATTCGGCCTCTACTACGCGCGCATCTCCAACGCCACCGTTTTCAGCGCACTCACCTCGACCGGCTCTCCGCACTCAGCTCGCAGCTATTTCTTCCGCCCGCTTGACCTCGGGGCGCCGCAATTCCCCTTCGTCTTCGCCAGCAATCAGACGCCCTACATCAATCCCGCCGCGCCTGACGCTTTCTCCTCAAGACCCAACGCTGTCTACTTCGACCGGCACTTCCAGAATCCCCAAATCGATCAGGCCGAGCTGTCGCTCGAACAGCGCCTCGGACGCCGCTCCACCATCACCGTCAGCTACATGGCCTCGATGGGACACGAGCTGCCGCAGTTCCTTGACCGCAACATTGACCTCGCTGCCGTCGCCAATCTGAATTACGTCATGGACTTCTCCACCAACCCGCAGCATCTCGGCCCGCTCAAGAACAACTTCACCATTCCCTTCTATTACCAGCGTCTGAATCCCAACTACGGCCCCATCGCCGACATCATCAGCGAAACCAACTCCCGATATCAGGGCGCCGTCATCCGATTCACACGCCGCAGCGCGCGCTCCCTCCATCTCAACGTCGCCTACACCTTCTCGCACGCCATTGACGACAACCAGAACGAAGCCACCTTCGCCAGCCTCAGCAAGGTCTATGACCCAGCCCAGATGCAGCTCGAGCACGGCACCTCAAACTTCGACATCCGCCAGCGCGCCTCTGGCGGCATCGTCGCCCGCGTCCCTTGGCGTCTTGAGGGCTTCGAGGGCAAGTTCCTCAACGGCTACACCATCTCCACACTCGGCCGCTGGCGCACTGGACTCCCCTACACCATGCGCACCATGGGCCCCATCCCTACACCGCTCTGCTCCAGTTACGCATGGCTCACCGCGGGGGGCCCCAATGGCGGCTCCAACTGCCTCAAGCTCATGCCCGCCGGCGGCGGCATCATCCTCGATGGCGCTCGTCCCGCCCCCGGCATCGGCCCCAGTCTCGACGGATACGGCGGCGAAGACCTCGTGCCCCAGGTCGGCCGCAACACCTTCCGTTATCCCGGAACCGTCGGGCTCGACCTCCGCGTCTCCAAGCGAACCTCCATCACCGAACGCGTCGCCGTCGAGTTCTTCGCAGACGCCTTCAACGTGCTCAACCACGAGAACGTCACCAACATCCAGACCATCGGCTACAAGACCGAAAACCAGTCGCCCTCATCCAGCTATCCCGCGGCTGCAACCGTAAAGCTCGCCTACCTCAGCGGACTCCGCACCTTCACCACTACCAACTCTCAGGGCAATTCGCAAAAGCAGCTCATCAACGGCCCCACCGCAGGTTTTGGAGACGTCACCAACATCAACAGCAGCGCGCTCTACCACGACCGCCGCATCCAGATCGGCTGCCGCCTCTACTTCTAGGTCTCTCCGCGGCGTCCGGGCACGCTCCCTTATACTTAAATAGATACCGCGGCCATTCGGTCCCGCAGTGCGCCTATGCGCCACGCCCGTCCGTCCGGGCAGAAATGAGTTTCTTTGACATCCGAGCAGCTTCAGCACGCGCGCGCCGAACGGTGGCGTCAAACTTCCAACCCGCTCCTTACTACCGACGACGCAACCGCGTGGCTCGACAGCATCGGACTCTGCCTCTACCTCCCGCGCCACTCGCACTTTCGCACCCCAGCTCCATCGTTTCTCGAAGCTGTCTCCGGTTCACCAACTGAAGCTCCCGCGCGAGCGACCATCGAATCCGCAACCGTGCTCCTGCATAGTCTCGCCGCCGGCTCTCAAGTCGTCCCGCTCAATCTCTTCGGAGAAGCAGGCGGCGGCTCGAGTGACCAGCCCGACTTCCTCGTCACCCGCGCCACGCTGCCCTACATCTTCAGCATGGTCGGCGGACGCAACTGGAAATCCGGCCCCGGCGCAAAAGCCTCTCCGCTCATGCAGGAAATCTGGACCTTCCTCGACAAAGACGGCTCATCGACCGTCTCCGAAATTCAGACCGCCCTCGGTCGCGAACTCACTGAGGCAGCCATCCTCCGAGCTCTCGTCGAGTTGTGGCGCGGCCTCCGTGTCATCCCGGCCTACGACGGCGACATCACTCGCTGGGAACTCACCCAGGCGCGCTTCGCGGCGGAAATGACCGCCTCGCAGAAGATCGCCCAGACCACCGCACTCTCCCTGCTCGTCGCCCTCTATCTCGAATCCACTCTCGCCGCCTCCGCCGACGACATCGAGACCTTCATCTCGCCGCTCGCCCCGCGCTCCCGCGCCCGCGAAGTCGTCAATGGACTCCAGGCCACGCGCCAGATCGCCATCATCTCCGTCGGCGCTCAGCCGCTCCTCCACGTCCTCGGCTCACTGCCCGAATTCGCCGAAGAGCCACCCGCTCCGCTCGCTGCCCCAGCCGTTCCCGGGCAACAGCTACACGAAGACGAACGACAAGCTCGTCCGCGCCACGACCGCAAACCCGAGCGCAAATCCTTCGATCGCGGACGCAAGCCATCCTTCGGCGAACGCAAGCCATTCGACCGCGGACACAAGCCCTTCCAGCGGCCGTTCCAAAAGAATGACCGCTTCGCAAATCGCTCCGGAGATGGCGAAAAGCCTGCCCGCAAACCCTTCGGCGATAAGCCCTGGGAACGCCTCCGCGACGACCGGCCAGAATTCCGCTCCCGCCGCTCAGAGGATCGTCCTGACCGCTCTGCAAGACCCGAGCGGAGCGAGAGATCATTCCGTGACGAGAAGCGCGGCGAAAAGCGCTCCGGTGGCGAAAGGAAATTCGGAAGCGAAAAGAAATTCGGCGGTCCCAAGAAGTTCGGGCCCAAAAAATTTGACTCACCCAGACCCTTCGCCGGAAAGAAGCGCTTCCCGGATCGTTTCCAGGAACGCGGCCCAGCCGAGGGTGAGCGCCCAAACCGTGACAACCGCAGCGCCCGCGGTCCCCGCGATGACCGCGACAACCGCCGTGAGCAGCGCCCCTTCTTCAAAGATCGCCCCGCAAAATTCCACGGCGAAAAACCCCGGCGCTTCGAGGGCGAGAAACCCCGCCGGTTCGACGAAAAGCCTCGCCGTTTCGAGGGGGACCGTCCGCGCCGTTTTGCGTCCGACCGTCCCGAGCGTCCTTCCACGCGCCCCCGTTTCGGCAAGCGCGAAGGCGGCTGGCAGAAAGATTCCGAACGCCGCAACCAGGGCTTCCGCAAAGACAACCCCGCATTCCCCGGCAAGCGCAAGCCCGACTTCGACCGCGCCGACCGCCCGAAATCTGGCGACCGCGAGCGCAAGCCGTTCCAGAAATCCGGCCAGCGCTTCTCCAAATCCGACAAGCCCTACGCCAAACCCGGCAAGGCCTTCGGAAAACCCTCCCGCCCCTTCGGCAAAGACAAGCCGCGCTTCAATAAACCGGGCAAATCCGCCTCCGGCCCCCGCAAGCCCGGCGGCTTCAAGCCTCCCTTCCGCAAGCGCAAGCCCGAAGGCAGCGGTGACTCCGAGTGACCGCCCGCGCGTGCATCATCGCGATCGATGGCCCTGCCGGAGCCGGCAAGAGCACCGTCGCCAGCCACATCGCCCGCCACTTCGGCTTCCTCAATCTCGAAACCGGAGCCATGTATCGTGCCTTCGCGCTCAAGGCCA
The DNA here is from genome assembly GCA_035945555.1 of Acidobacteriaceae bacterium. Classification (GTDB taxonomy): domain Bacteria; phylum Acidobacteriota; class Terriglobia; order Terriglobales; family Acidobacteriaceae; genus Silvibacterium. The sequence goes on along the minus strand of DASZAG010000056.1, from coordinate 12,233 downwards.
TCAACGCCGGCGTCGATCCCGATGATCCCGCCGCGCTCGAATCCCTCGCCGCGCATACCGTCGTCACCCTCGAGCCCACGCCTGACGGCAACCGCGTCCTCCTCGACGGCTCCGACGTCACCTCCAGAATCCGCGAGGCCGAAGTCACCCAAGCCGCGTCGCGCGTCAGCGTGCATCCGCCCATCCGTGCCTGGATGGTTTCCCTCCAACGCGCCCTCGGCCGCAACCGACGTGTCGTCATGGAAGGGCGCGACATTGGCACCGTCGTCTTCCCCCACGCCAACCTGAAGTTCTTCCTCGACGCATCGCCGGAAGCCCGCAGCCAGCGCCGCTACGAGCAAGTCACTCCAGCGAACGGTTCCGCACCGTCCGGCGACGCGGTTGCGCAGGCCGCCATCGCCAAAGACCTCAAGGAGCGCGACGCCCGCGACCGCAACCGCGCCGACTCGCCGCTCAGGCCCGCGGCCGATGCCATCCTCATCGATTCCACCCATATGTCTCTCGAACAAGTCCTCATCTTTATCGAGGACCAGGTCCGCGATCACCTTAGCCTGCCCGTAGTTTCCGAAGAGTTGTAGCTGCGACGAGCAGTTCGTCTCCTGCCCCATTTTGGTCGAACCCGGGCCTGCGCTATTCTGAAGAGCTTTGGAGGTCTCGTGGCATGGCAAAGCTTGTGTATGCATTGAACCAATCCCTCGACGGTTACGTCGATCACATGAAAATAGGACCGCCGGACCCCGCGCTCTTTCGTCACTTCATCGAGCAGTCGCGTGCCTTGACGGGCGTTGTGTACGGTCGCCGCATGTACGAGATCATGCGTTAGTGGGACGATGACCAACCGGACTGGGACGCAGACGACCGAGAGTTCGCGGCGGTGTGGCAAAGCCAGCGGAAGTGGGTTGTGTCGCACTCGTTGGAGTCAGTCGGCCCCAAATCCACACTTGTCGGGGATGACTTCGAGGCGGTGATACGTGGGCTGAAGGCTCAGCTGGATGGGGAGATTGACGTCGCCGGACCAAACCTGGCAGGAAGCCTGACCAACCTTGGCCTCATTGATGAGTATCGACTCTACATCCATCCCGTCGTGGTTGGTCATGGCCAGCCGTTCTTCGTCGGCCCACGGCCGCCGCTCCGCCTTGTGGCCAGCGATCGAATTGGCAAGGACGTGGTTCGGTTGACGTACGTTCCTGCTTAATCGCTGCCCCTGCTATGATCCAATCGAATCTGTCGATCCAGCCCTACTCCCCCCGGAAAGAGGCATCATGGCGACACAGTCCGCTCCACCGCGACCCCCAAAAGTAAAATCCACCTATCTGCTGATCCTCGACAAATACTTCTATTTTGGAATGTCGCTGCTGGTGCCGCTGATCGTCTTCTATGGATTCAGCTATACCGTCGATCAGAACCTGATTCACGCGACGCCGCCGCGTCCCTGGATCCTCTGGACTCACGGCATCGTTATGACCGCCTGGCTCGTCTTCTTTATCTTCCAGTCCGCGCTGGTACGCACGCATAACGTCAAAATTCATCGGCTCACCGGCTGGTTCGGGGCCGCTCTTGCCGCTTTAATTACCGTGATCGGTGTGTCCACCGCCGTCGTGATGGACCGCTTTTTGGTTTTCCAATTGCATGTTCCGAACGAGCAATGGTTCTTCAGTATCCAGATCTGGGACATGATCGCCTTCACCACCTGCTTCTGGCTCGCGGTCTACTGGCGCAAAAAGCCCGAGTTCCATCGGCGCCTCGTACTCGTCGCCACATGCGCGCTCACCGCAGCGGCGTGGGGCAGAATGCCATGGCTCTCGCACCAGTGGTTTTATGCCGGTGTGGATGCGCTCATCCTCCTGGGAATCGTCCGTGACCTAATCGTCACTCGCCGAATCCACGTGGTCTACCGCTACGCCCTGCCTGCATTCGTTGTGGCGCAGACCTGCGCGGTGAATCTCTGGGTCTTCCATCCCGGTTGGTGGGAAAGGCTCACCAGCATCATCGTCCGCTGAGCGAACCTACTGCGAGACTCTCCACGGAGACGTTGTAGACCATTTCCTTAACTCGGCGTCGGCCCACGCAAGCGACTTGTCTTTATGGCATGAGGTGCACGGGTTCGGGATCCCCGTCTCCATCGTCTCCGCCGGAGATATGAACCGGAAGGTGTGCGCGGCAACGTAGTTGTCCTTGATAGTCTGCTCGATCAGCGGCATGTGGCAGGCCACGCACTGGCTTCCAGCGCTTCCTTCAGCGTGGTGCGTATGCTCGCTCACCGGGCCTTTCAACCCCGCCGGATTATCCGGTGTATGGCAGGACAGGCAAAGCTCGTTGCCCACCGCCCGTAGATTCGATGGGTTCTGCTTGCTGTGCACCTGGTGGCAATCGAAGCAGCGAATCCCGCGATGATACATAGTGCTCTGCACAAAATCATTGCCCTGCATCCGGTTCTTGTGCGCCGTGAGGTCTGCGAACTGAAAGAAGTTCGTAATCCCCGGCTTCATCGATTCGAGTCGCCAGTAGTCCGCAAGCCTTTCGCCAGGCAGAAACCCCACCGGCCAGTCGTAATATTTCCCCGCAATCGGGTTGTGAAGAGGACGGCCCTGCGTATGGCACTGCATGCAGATGTCGTTGCCGCGCACATAGCCGAGCGTTTCCGGATTGACGATGTTCAACTTCGTCGGATGCTCGACGTGCAGGCTGCCGGGCCCGTGGCACTTTTCGCACCCCACGTTCCACTCCGTTACCTGGTGCGTGTTGATGTCGTAGTTCACCGAGTGGCATCCGTCGCAGGTAGGCCCAGTGGGGCGGTCAAAGTTCGATGGCCCATAAAATGGCTCCCACCAGTCCGCGCCTGCCTCCACGTGATACGGCAACCACTTGTGCTTCTGAATGTCCCACTGCGCGGGCAGAGGATAGTAATCATTGCCGCGCCTGGTGAAGTACCGCTGCTTATAGCGGCTCCCATAGACGAACGCGACCTGGTCAATCGTGAAGTTCACCAGCGGGCTCGGGTGCGTAAAGTCGCCCAGAACGGCTTCGGGATGCTCTCGCGGATCGCGAACCACATTGGCCATGCGCGTCTGCTTCCAGCCGTTATACTCGGCGGCGTGGCAGCGCGCGCAGCTCTTGGAGCCGACAAAATGTGCCTTCGGCTGCTGGGCTAATGCCGGAAACGAGATCAGGAGCACTGCGAACAGAGCTGACGGCCGGATCGATTGCATGGCGGGATCATCTTAGCGGATTTGCCGACTCGGCCTGTCATCTCTTTGTCACTCGCCGCAAGGCGTCAGCCCATTTTGGCGCCGCATTCGCCGATAGAGGCGAAGACGTCCCAGAGGTGCGTCAGGCCGAGGAGTTCACGAATCTGCTTGCCCAGGTTAACGAGTTCTACACAGCACCCCGCGGGCTTTGCTGAAACATACAGTCGAACCAATGCGCCTAGACCCGTGCTGTCCATACGGACGAGATCCGACAGATCGAGGACGATCCTTTTTGTGCCTGGGATGAGCTCGTGCATTTTGTCGTAGAACACGTTGCTCACGCCCGCCACTAGCTTCCCGTGACATCGCACGACGGCAACATCGCCCGACCGATCGATTTCAAAGCTGAGAGTTGTGGAATCATTGCCGCTCATTTGTCGCCCTCCTACGGATTGATTGCAGGGCCCGAAAACCAGATCAGGCGATTCTCGCATATTGCCTATGCAGAAGGGGAATGGAATTCTTCCTGATGCAGTCGCATACAAAGGAAACGCAGACGGGCTGGACGGCAGGAGAGCTCCGGATGGCGGGTTTTGTCGTCCTGACGAAGCCCAGTTTTGATCGAAATACATCTCTCCGACCGGATTGCGCATCTCGCCAATGCAGCCGGCTGCGCTCGCGGACGTGGCCTTTCCCCCCGACTAATCCAATTTACAGGGCGATCCCATGCTAAATGTGTCTGCTCCTCATTCGATTTCTCTCGGTGTGCCATCGATCTCCATCTGTGTCGTCCTTCTCAGCGTCGCGCTTGCCGTATCTCCGGCGCGTGCGCAGAACCAGGTGGTGAAGTTCGTTGCGCCGCAAACGGTGGCGAACATAGACGGTGTTCTGTCGGGAGCGAACGTGGCCCTTCCCGGCCACTTCCACCATGGAACGGGGCTGGACTTCGCTTTTTCCGGGATCGACTTCCAGGATCCGAACGTACCTTCCTACTCCGATATCGCGCTCAGCGAGGGCGGCGGAAACATCGGGGTGATAGATAGCAATGTGGGCCAAGGGGGAGGCGGCCTACAGCCCTTTTTTGCATTGGATGTGAACGGTGACGGAATCACAGACCTGCTTACCGAAAATGGCGGGGATGGATTTCAGATTCAACTGGGGCTCGGAGACGGCACTTTCTCGGGCGGCCCGATCGTCCATGTGAACTGGAATGCGATGGCCGCGGCTGACTTTGACGGCAACGGGACCATGGATCTGGCGGTGGTGACTACGAGCAACACACTGGTGATCCTGTTGAACGACGGTACGGGATCGTTCCACCAGGCGTTCAGCTACCCCGTTCCGGCAGGCGCTCAAAACATCGTGGTTGGGGATTTTAACGGCGATACGTTGCCTGACGTCGAGGTTGGCGGCCAGATTTTTCTTGGCACGGGCGGAGGCGCATTGGCAAAGGCGGGGACCTATGCGGTCGGCCCGGGTGCGATTGCCGCGGACGTGAACCACGACGGCTTTGACGACCTGGTGTTTCTTACCGGCACCGGCGTGAAGGTGCTGCTTGGGAGCGCCGGGGGGGAATTGACATCGGGACCCAGCGTGACTGTTGGCGCCGGCGCGACCGCTATCGCGGTTGGGGATTTCAACAAGGACGGCGCGATGGACCTGGCCGTGGCGGGTACGTCGCCAAGTTCCTCGACTTCCGTGAACGTGGCCAGCCCGACAAGTTTTGTGAATGTCTATTTCGGTAACGGTCATGGGGGATGGCTCCCGGCGCCCACCGTATATGGAACAGGCACCCAGCCGATCTCGCTGATTGCCGGCGATGTGTACGGATCCGGCAACGTTGACCTTGTGACGTTTGGCGCCGGCGACGCGAGCCTTACCATCTTGAGGAACATTGGAAACGGATACTTCGAAGCGGCTCCCGTGACTCAATCGCTGGATGCGAGGGGGATCGTTGCGGGCGATTTCAATCGCGATGGCAAGCAGGATGTCGCGGTGGTCAACTCGCCCGCATGCAAGGCACCCTGCAGCGGAACCGTGACTGTGTTTCCGGGTTCCGGATCGAATTACTTCAACCCAGGCAAGAAGTACCCGATTGCAATGCACGGTGGTGCGATTGCAGAAGGTGACCTGAATGGAGACGGCATCAAGGATCTGGTGGTGGTCAACACAATCGCGGGCGATGCGGCGGACATCAGCGTTCTGCTGGGCAAGGCGGATGGAACTTTTCAGCCCGCGCGGAACTATACTCTGGGCTCGCTGAGCAATGACGTGTTTCTGATTGATGTGAACAACGACGGAAAACTCGACCTGGTAGAGGACGGCGGCGTGGCGCTCGGCAAGGGTGACGGCACATTCGGACCACTGAAGCCGTTTCCGGGTGTGAGTTTCGCTTATGACGTTCATCTGGCGGTCGGCGACTTCAAAAACAATGGAATACAGGATGTAGTAGTGGCGAGCAGCGCTGGGCTTTGTGGCACGGATTTTCAGGTTTTTCTTGGCGATGGCAAGGGAGGGTTTGCTTCGGGTCAGCTGATCGACATGAGTAATACTTGTCAATTTGTCACCTCGATCGCGGTGGGCAAACTGCGGACCGGTGGTCCGCTGGACATTGTTTACGCCATGTCGGGGGGAAACACCGGAGGGGTTACAGGCCCGAATCCTTCCGGCCTGGGAATTGTGAAGGGAAACGGAGATGGAACCTTTGCTCCCAGCGGCAACACCATCAGCCAGGAGCCACAGGGGATATCGGAAAGCTACGACTTAGGTTCGGTAGTGATAGCGGACTTCAACGGCGACGGGAAGGCGGATTTGGGAGTTGGGTCGGCTTCCGGCCACTTCATCGTCTCTCGCGGAAATGGCGACGGCACATTCCAGCCGCAGCAGGTGTTTACCGCGGCGGAGTCGAACTATCAGGAGAGTGCGGAGGAGGCTGACAGCATCGCGGTGCCGGGCCAAATCGCCGTCGCCGACTTTACGGGGGACGGCAGGGTGGACGTAGTTCTGGCATCCGGGCTTGGTGTGTCTCGACTCTACAACGTCACGGCGCGCTAGCGGCGAGTTAAAAGCAAAGCCGAGTTTCCCTCGCCTGTAGCGGGTATGATGGAGCTATGCAGGCGGGCTGGACGGCCGCTGCCAAGCGTGCGTCAGCGCGCATGGGAGAGGAAAGTCCGAACTCCGCAGGGCAGTGTGCCGGATAACGTCCGGGATTGCGGCTTCAAGGCCGCAAGACGGCCAGTGCCACAGAAAACATACCGCCCCTGTCCGCAAGGGCCGAGGGTAAGGGTGAAAAGGTGCGGTAAGAGCGCACCGCTCCGGCGGTAACGGCGGAGGCATGGTAAACCCCACACGGAGCAAGACCAAATAGGGAGGAAGTCTCGTGGCCCGGCCCAACTGGCCGCGAGCGCGTGCCGGCCCGGCGCGCCAACGTGGGCTATCCCGCACGGCTTGTTGAGCCGCACGGGAACGGAAACCTCCGGGTAGGTCGCTTGAGCGCTCCAGCAATGGCGCGCCTAGAGGAATGGCCGTCCTCGACAGAATTCGGCTTACAGGCTCGTTTGCTGATACGGCTCCGGTTCCCCAAAAGAGAACCGGAGCCTTCCTGTTTTGACCCAGTCCATCAGAGTCCGCATTCTGAACGGTATGGCCCGTCATCCGGAAGATACGGGGCAACTTCCAAGACGCTGGCCGCGGTAATCCAAAGGAATCGCTACTCGGTTCTCAGCGCTTCCACAGGATTGATAGTTGATGCTCGTTTGGCAGGCAGAAGCGCCGCGATAACGCCCACAAGCCCGAGCGCCAAAGACGCGATGATCAGCGACGACGCGACTCCTGGACCGAAGTCCGCGAATGATTGACGTAGGAGCCGCTCTGCGACATAAGCAAGGACAGCTCCGATGCCGATGCCTGCGCCGACCCAGGTCAAAGCGTCGGTCATGATCAGCCAGATCACATCGAATCTTCGAGCCCCTAGCGCCATGCGGATGCCCACTTCGTTCGTTCGCTGCGTCCCGATATAGCTGATCAGGCCATAGATTCCAACGATAGCGAGGATGAGCGCGAGGCTAGCGAAAGCCGTCAGCATATCAACAATCAGACGGCGTCCCGCGAGCGAGCCTGAGATCAGGCTGTCGAGCGTTTGAATTTGAGAGGCTGTCTGCGCGCCGTCGGCAGAGGATATGGCGCGCTGCATCGCTTGCGTCAGCGTGCCGGGATCGCTGCTCGTCCGAACCAGGAAGTTCGCACCACGGTCGGTGCTTTGCGAATAGGCATAGTAGCGAAATCCGTCGCTGGTATCGTTCTCAAGGGAACTGTTGCGGATGGTGGCGACAACGCCGACGATGAGTTCAGGCTTCTTGCTGTTGCCATTGAGGTGCTGACCGATGGGACTCTGATTGGGCCAGTATCGTTTGGCGAGACGGCTGTCGATCACCACAACGGGTTCAGTATCTGCACGATCCTCGGGTGAAATCCATCGCCCGGCGAGCAAGGGAATCTGCATCACCTTTAAGTAATCGGGAGTGGCGAATGCAATGTTGCTGTGCGCGCCAGGATCATTTGGTCCGAGAGGGCGTCCGACGATGCCGAAGGAACTCGATCCTCCCTGCGTAGGGTCGAAGGGCAGAGGATCGATTGCCGCGACGGCGGTGACTCCGGGCTGCGCGGCAAGATTTCCAAGCACGGACCCCATAAACGTGGCCTGCCTTTCCTGGCTCTTCAGGAACTCCGGGCCGGAATAAAAGACAGTGGCGGCGGTGATCCCGTGCGGGTTGAAGCCGGGATCGACACGTTGAAGCTGGCGCAGGCTGGCGAGGAAGAGGCCGGCTCCTGCCAATAGAACGAATGCCAGCGCGACCTCGCCAATTACAAATGCGCTGCGCAGCCGTTGTTTCTCGATCGATGCGGTTGTGCTGCGGCTTCCCTCGTGCAGCCGGAATGTGTTGTGCCGGTGGAGTAGACGAAATGCGGGCCCAAGTCCGGCAATAAGCGCGGTAAGCAGTCCGGCAGCCGCGGTAAAGGCAAGGACTGCCGGATCGAGATGAACTTCGTAGCCTTCGGCGAGACTGTGGGGAATGAGCCAGAGAAGGAGTTTTCCGAAGAGGGGTCCGGCGGCGATGCCGATAATGCTTGCGGCGCCGGCAAGAAGCAGAGTTTCGGTGAGGGTCTGGCGCACAATTGCCCCGGCAGTGGCGCCGAGCGCGGTGCGGATGGAGAATTCACGGGTCCGAGATGAAGCGCGGGCGAGAAAGAGTCCCGCGACATTCGCCGAGGCAATCAGCAGAACGAAGATCACGACTCCGAAGAGAACAAAGAGAGGCTTGCGGAGCGGCCCGGCAGCAAATTCAATGAGCTGACTGCCGTACATGGACCACTGCGCGCGTCCTCCGAATGCCTGCGAGCCTTCGCGGCGAATCTCTGCGCGCGACTTTTGATCGAGGGCGGCGTTGAGCTGAGCGATCGACACTCCAGGGCGAAGCCGGAGGACAGCCTTGGAGCCTTCATTGAACCTGTTGCGGAGATCGAATTCCTTCGGCGCGAGCGCGATGGGGATCCAGACCTGGTCGCCACGCGGCCAGCCAAAATCGCTGCGCATAACACCAATGATCTTGTAGGGCTTTTGATCGAGCAGGAGGGTTCGCCCGAGCACATCGCGGCTGCCCCCGAAGTCGCGCTGCCAGAAGCTGTAATTGAGCACGGCAACAGGTCCGCTGTTGGGTTCGTCTTCGCCGGACGTAAAGGTGCGGCCCAGAACAGGACGCGCGCCGAAGACTTGAAACCATTGCGAACTCACCTGGCCCGCATTGACGTGTTCGACTCGTCCAACTACCTGGGTGTTGAAGCTGCCGTTGCGCGAGATTGCCGCAGCCTCGACCAGTTTGTTGAGTGAAGCCGCATCAGCATAATCGGGGACGGAGACGCCGGGAAAATCCATTCCGAGCTTCCGGTAGCGTGTGTTTTCGATGACGACACGCTCCGGATGATCAATTCCCGCGGGGTGGCGAAGCACGGCATTCACTACGCTGAAGATGGCAGTATTGGCGCCGATGCCAAGCGCCAGAGTGATAATAGCCACGATGGCGAAGCCCGGGTTCCTGACGAATCCCCGAATGGCGTAGCGGATGTCGCGAAGCATGTTGTCTAAGAACCGAGCAGTATCTTCGGCATCAACACGCTCTTTGACCACCGTGGGATTGCCAAAGCGAAGGCGAGCGTACCTTGTGGCCTCTTCACGCGACATGCCTTTGGCAACCATGGCGTCGATGAGCATCCGCATGTGTTCGCGCAACTCGGATTCGATATTGCGGTCAAGATCGGAGCGATGAGTAAGAGCGGCAATGCGGCGGAAGAGTCCCATGCGTCACCTCACGCGAAGCGCAGAATCGCCTGCACGCCTTTAACGACCTGCTGCCAGCTCTTTTCTCTGTCTGCGAGCTGCTTTTTGCCGGCCACCGTGAGCGAATAGTAACGGGCCTTGCGGCTGGCTTCCGTTACAGCCCATTCAGAACGGATCCAGCCACTCTGCTCCATGCGGTGGAGAGCGGGATAGAGCGAGCCTTCTTCGACGTTGAGCAGTTCATCGGAGACGGCTCCGATGTGCGCGACGATTCCATACCCGTGCATCGACCCGAGTTGCGAGAGGGTTTTGAGGATGAGGAGATCGAGCGCGCCCTGGAGATCGTTCTTCGCCATGCGAAAACACCTTCCCTAGATATCGATGGAAGCAAGGTAAGCTCGCTCTTACCTAGTTGTCAAGGGAAGGTACAGTCCCGGGGGTAACTTCAGCACCCGTCAGCGCACTCAGCAATGTCATACCGTTTGTCGTTTGTCATCAGGCGCGAAATCTCATTCACGGTTCCAATGCGCCCGCGAGCGCCTGCACGGGTGCAGTTCAGGGCGGCGGCGGCGCAGGCATAATCCAGCTGGCGCTCGATGGGCCAGCCCTGCAGATGCCCGTATACAAAGCCGGCGTGGAAGAGATCCCCAGCGCCGGTCGTATCGACAGTAGACACTCGATACGCAGACCGCTGGATCGACCGCTCTCCGTCCCAGGTCAACACGCCGCCCACCCCCAAAGTGACACCCGCGAGGCGGCAATGAAACTGCTCATGCAGCATCGCCAGAGCCTTCTTCAAATCCGGCTCTCCCGTCAGCGCCACCGGAAAATCACGGCTAGCAAAGGCAAAATCCACCAGCGGCATCAGGTCGTCGATACCCGGCCGCAGCACATCCAGATCCGCAATCACCGGAATGCCGGACTCGCGGGCCCAGGTCGCGGCGCGTATGGCCGCCGTCGTGTGATATCCGTCCACGATCAACGCCCGTGCGGAGCAGATCCACTCGCGCTCTATGTCCTCCGGCTGCATGGTCAGCCGCGGATCGCGATGACACAACACCGTCCGCTCCCCTGCCCCATCCACAAGAATGAGCGACTGCGGACTGGATGCGTCATCCACCGTGACAATTCGCGTCTCGACGCCGACGTCATCGAAGGCCGCGCGGTGAAGACGCGCCGCGTAGTCATCGCCCAGCCGCCCAATGTACCGCGTGTGCAATCCCCAGCGGCGGCAGGCGATGACGGCAGTCGAAATCTCGCCGCCGAGCAGAACACTGTGCTCGCTGTACTCCGTCTTGGAGCCAGGGGTGGGGAACCCCGCCAGGGGAATCACGGTATCCGTCGCGTTCAGCCCAACGCCCACCACATCGACTTTGCTTCCAGAAAGCTGCGCGTGCATTATCACCATGCTAATTGCTGAGTGCGCCGAATTCACTGTAGTAGCGCGCCGATCGAGTGGTAATATTCCGCACAACATCCCCACGGGCCACGCAAGAACTTCCTATCGGAGGTAGTTGCATGCGCAAAGTGGCCCTCTTGATTTGTGCCCTCGGAATCTCCTGCACGATGGCCGCCCAATCCAACCACGGGTCCTGGGCAAACGTTGCAAAGCTATCGCCAGGGCAGAAGATCCAGGTCGTCGAAACCAATAAGACAAAACATTCTGGAACCCTCGTCAGTGTTTCAGATTCAGCAATCGTCCTCAGCGACGCCGCCGGGTCAGAAACCGTGCCGAAGGAAAGCGTCAAGAGCGTGCAACTGGTGAAAAATCACCGCATGCGCAACGCCCTCATCGGCATGGGAGTGGGTGCGGGCGCGGGAGCCGGCATCGGCGCAGCAGCATGGGAGTCGAACGGATTCTTCGGCAGCAAAGCCGTCGGGGCTGGTGTCGTAGCAGTATTAGGCGGCCTGGGCGGACTCGCCATCGGCGCTCTGCTGCCCACACATCACACCATTTATGACGCGCCCTAGGGGCTTGTAGGCGGAGGCGGCGCGGAGATCGCTGAGGCGTCCGCCGATGTGCTGGAAGCAGAAATTCATGCCGGGGAGGGCGGCTCCGGCGCAACGGGAGCCGTCGGACTTGGTGAGCGAGCAAAGTGGGAAGACTGCTGTGGCTTGTTCCATTTGAGATTTCCTCCAAAAATGATTCGTCATAGCAAACAAAGGACTTAGTGAGGCAGCCATTAGCCAATAGTTCCCCCACTCAAGCTGCGCTTGAATGGGGCACCCGACGATTGTGGTGGAACGGGCATCGCGAAACGCAGGTCCTTCGACTCGCGTTGCTCGCTCAGGATGACAACGGTTGAGGGAAGTGCCTGCCCGAAGTTCGGAAAAACATTCCTCAAAAAATGATTCGTCATAGTAAACAAAGGACTTAGCCAGTAACCGATAGCCAGCAAAAGCGGAAGTCGCAGCTTTTGGCTGCGCCTTCGCGGTGAATTTGCTTCTCTATTTCAGAATAGCAAGTTCGGAAAACTCACCGGACATTGCTTAGTGATGTGGTTGGTGTGAGTTAGGGGCTGCGGGGCTTGACGGGGCTTTGGGCGCGCTGTTGGCTATTGGCTATGAGGCAGAGGCCAGATAGACCCCGAACCACTCGCGGTCGTCTGTCCAGCGCCGGGTGATGCGGAAGCCTGCCTGCTCGACGATGGGCGCGATGCTCTCTGCGGTGAACTTGTAGCTGTTTTCGGTGTGGAGCAATTCGCCGCGCT
>DASZAG010000055.1:0-12060 GCA_035945555.1 Acidobacteriaceae bacterium | reverse complement strand
CTGGGCTGCGCCCGTCCCTCAGGGGCTAAAGCCCCCTGATTATGAAATGCCTTAATGGACGGGCTGAAGCCCGTCCCCTTCAAATGCCGCCTGCTCGCACTGTCGGTCGCCGTCCAGAATGTACTTGCACAAAGGAACCATCGTTTCCCTCCAAGACAAAAGGCGCAGCACTGGGCTGCGCCCGTCCCTCAGGGGCTAAAGCCCCCTGATTATGAAATGCCTTAATGGACGGGCTGAAGCCCGTCCCCTTCAAATGCCGCCTTCAGCTCCCCTTCAGCTCCCCTTCAGCTCCCCTTCAACTCCCCCTCAAAACCGGGGCAGCAAGCTGTGAAGCCATGCCCTCCAAAAAGCGAAGGGCGCAGCCCCCGCAGCCGCGCCCTTCAAACGATCATTTTTGGTCTATAAGTTCAGGATATCAATTTGCGAAAACTCAACTGCCATGGTTGAGGAACTTTATTCGTTGTGTAATCAGTGGGTTGCGATTTTGCCCTCTTGACAGGGTGGATTTCCACATAGGGATTCGGGGATTCCCACTCATGCGCAAAAACGCGCATGAATGGGGCACCCAGGCACCCAGGCCACTCGCTAATTTGATGTCGCTCAAATTTGTACTTCATACAAAAGACGGCGGTTAGGTGGTTTTTAGGTAGGTGGTGTAGGGGCGATCTCCGATGGAGGTGAATGGGAGCATGGTGACGGGTCCGTTGGCCGAGTCGACCTGCCATTGGCGTTCGCCGATCCGTTTGGCGGACAGGAGTTGGGCGCGGGTTACCCTGGGAAGCGGATTGCCCTGTGACGTTTTCACGGCCATGAGCACCAGCGGGCCGCGCATGAGGGCTACGGTGTCCGAGTGCTGCGGGTCGATGGCCTCAAGACGCAAATTGAGGGGGAGTTCGAGCTCGACACGGTCGCCGGTCTTCCACTCGCGCCGGACGGCTGCGAACTGGCCGGGAATGGCCACGTTCTGACGCTTTCCATTTACGAAGATCTGCGTGCCGTCGGCCCACTCTGGAATGCGGAAGTGCAGAGTTGTTTCGGTGGGCGTTGAACTGGTGAGGGTAAAGGAGACGCGCTCCTCATAGGGGTAGTCGCCTTCCTGGGTCAGAGACAGGGGGGCGCCATCCTCGGTCCAGCGGAGCGTAGATGGGAGATAGAGGTTGACGTACACGGCGTTGGGTCCGCGGAAGTAGGTATTGATGCGGTAGTCGGCGGCGACTTGCGGGAGGGTTCCGGAGCAGCAGGCCCAGCGGCCCTTGTGGTACTCGCGCTTTCCGTCGAAGTTGTAGTCGGAATAGTAGAAGTTGTCGCCGTTTTCTTCGAGCGGCTTCGCGCCGAGAACGGTGTTGTACATGGTGCGTTCCATGCTGTCGCCGTAGCGCGCGTCGCGAGAGACGCGCAGCAGGTACCGCGTGAGCTTGAAGTGGGCGTAGGACCCGCAGGGAGTTTCAAAACTGTGGTGGGTGTTGGTGAGGCTGTCGTACACGTCGCTGCTGTTGGGGGCGCGGAGGGTTTCGTCGGGGCCCCAGCCGCCGGTGGCGTAGCTTTGCGCTTTGAGCATGGCGAAGCCGTTGCGCCCGGCGCGGAGATGCTTCTCGCTGCCCGCAACGATGTAGGCCATCATGGCGGAGCTCATGGAATTGACGTAGCTGTAGGCGTGCCTGCCGTTGAACACATTCTCGTTGCGCGATAGCGGATCGAACCAGGGCTTGTCGTCGAGGTACTGGATGGCCATGTCGTAGTACTTGCGTCCGGCGCCGCGCTGGTACGCGAGAAAGAGGTTCTCCGGCATGGTGTAGGACTCGTCCCACGTCCAGGAGAGATCGTCGGCGGGCTTATCCATCTGCCAGCGCACGCCGTGTTCGATTGCGTGTCCGGGCAGGTGAGGCAGGGCGGTGTTGGTGGTGTGCTCGAGGATCGCCATCGCCTGCGGGTCATTTACATGGGTATGGGAATCGATCAGGCCGAGCAGAAGCTTGTCATAGGTATAGGCGGGAAAGCGGCTCCTAGTGTAGAGGCCCGATGAAATTGTCTGGGCGTAGAGGCGGTTGAGCCGCATTACCTTGTCGCGGGTGGCGCCGTCTCCGGTGATGGCGTAGGTCCGGGCCAGCGCTGAGACCCATTGCCCGAAGGTGCATCCGGGCGCGAATCCGTTGTCGAAATCTTTGCGGTAGTCGTAATCGGGATTGTAGTTGTACCAATCGCCGAGGTCATTGCCCGGGGCGGGCATTCCGGACATCTGCCGGAAAGGCTTGAGGAGGCTGTCCTCGTTCAGTTCCATGAGGACGGCGTGGGTTTCGCGCAGTTGCGCCTCGTGGAGTTCGCTGGCGAGAAGAACGTCGCCATAGCCGAACTCGGCGAGAGGAGCGGTGGCAATCTCCGAGCCCCATGCAACATGACTCCATAACTCCTGGCTGGCCGCAGCCGCAACTGCTACCGAACCTGCCTGAAGAAACCGCCTACGCGAAACTCCCATCTGAATGGCCCCTTTCGGACGATGACGCCCGTGCCCCCAGTTTAAACGCAGGTGTGCTGAGGGTCATCTGCGCGGGGGCGGTGGCGCGGACTATTCGGTTGACGGAGCGGAGTTGCTGGCGGTGGTTTGCTTTGAAGCGTCGGCCTTGATGGCAGTCTGCTCGAGGGTGGCGGCCTGGGGCAGATAGCTGAGGGCCTGCTCGATCATGGGATCCCAGTTGGCGCGGACGCGCAGCCCAGCCTGCGCACTGAACTGCGAGGTGATGATCGAGGACTTGATGTTCATCTTGAGCCAGTCCGTGACACTGTTGAGGTCCTGATCGGTGAACATGATGTTCTGACTGTTCAGGAACTGCTTGAACTGATCGAGGACATCGTTGTTTACTTCGAAGTCTTTGTCGACGGTGCGGTGCGCAAGATAGTAGGGCGCGAAGTTGAAGAAGACGTTGTGGGCGTCGAGAACATCCTGGAAGTGGTTGGCCTTGGGCGGATTGATGTTGTCGTCGGGGGTGATGCCGCCGCCGCCGTAGACGGTGCGACCGGAGTCGGTGAGGCGGACTTCGCGGTCTTTCTGATCCTGCGGCTGGCTGTGGTTGTAGTAGTAGTCGTAGAGCGAGACACCGTTATAGTTGCGCTGAATGAGGCGTCCGCTGGGCGTGTAGTAGTGGTAGGTGGTGAGGGCGAGGCCGGTGTTGTCGGACAGAGGATAGACGGTCTGGACGAGTCCTTTGCCGAAGGTGACCTGGCCGACGATGAGGGCGCGGTCGTGATCCTGCAGCGCTCCGGAGACGATTTCAGCGGCGGAAGCGGTGTTGTGGTTCACGAGCACGACGACGGGGAAATGCCGGCCGTCGTTGCCGTGGGTGGCGCGGTATACCTGCTCAGGGTAGGCGCGGCCGCGCTGGGAGACGATGATCTGACCGCGGTTGAGAAGCTTGTCGCAGACGGCGACGGCGTCAACGAGAACGCCTCCGGGGTTGCCGCGCAGGTCGATGACGAGGCCCTTGATGTCCGGGAACTGCTTTAGAGTCTCGGCGAATTCCTGTCCGGTAGTTTGCTGGAATTGCGTGATGTGGATGTAAAGGACGCCGGGACGGATTTCGTACTTGAGGTCGATGGAGGGGTGAGGAATCTCGTCGCGGGTGATGGTGAAGTTGAGCGGAGCGGGGGCGCCTTCGCGGGAGACCTGGACCTGAACCTGGGTTCCGCGCGGCCCCTTGAGCATGTCGGCTACGGCGGTGCTGTCGAGGCCCTTGGTTTGCTTGCCGTCGATGGAGATGATGACGTCAGCGGGGCGGATTCCGGCCTTGAAGGCGGGCGACCCTTCAAACGGATAGACCACGACGACCTTATTGTTCTGCGGCTGGATCATCATGCCTATGCCGTAGTACTTGCCGCTCTCGTCCTCCTGCATTTTGGCGTAGGCTTTGGGGTCGTAGAAATTGGAGTGGGGGTCGAGGGTGCGGAGCGCCTCGGGAATGGCCCCGTCGTAGATGGCGTCGTCAATTTTGTCGCCGGTGATGGGCTCGGCGTAGTTCTGCGCGACGATCTGATAGACAGTGGTGAACTGCTTGAGGCTGTCGCGGAAGTTTGACTCGTCTGTAGAGGACTGTGCGCCGACCTTCTGGCTGATGAACATGCCCGCGACTCCGCAGGCGACGAAGAAAACTACGAGAGAGAAGACAGTGCGGCGGACGCGTGATGACATGCTGATGAGGTCCTTCGCGCTCCGGGATGCAGGGCCTGTCTTCGCAGGAGCGCTAATAGATTCAGTATACGGGAAGGGATTAGGGCTTGGGGACCTCGTTGCTGGGGAGAATGCGCGAAGTAACTTCCAGCCTATGGTAGTTGCGATAAGCAGCACGAAACGACCAGACGGTCCTATGGAACCCAAAACCGCTGGTGGTGCGCATGGTGATGGCGGAAGGCATCCAGAAGGTCTCGCCGCCGAGCAAGACAGGCGCATAGTCGATGGTGAGCGTCCGGTTGCCTGTAATGTCCGATGTGAAAGGCTTCCTCTTGACAATGACATGGCGTGGGGTAGTGATCTCCAGGTGTGTGACCTGCATGGATGCAGGATCGATGAGGGCCCGTCCCTTGCTCTCCTCCTGGAGAAAGCAGCTGGCGGAGTTTCGAGGGCCAAGGGCGGTGGCGAATCGGAGCGTGTAATGCTCTGTTCGGCTGCTGCTGTCGATTGGCTGCAATGTGTAATTCATGCATGGTGCCTGGTCGCGAGAGACGACGGCGAGGCCGCCCTCAAAGGCTCCGCTCAGCAGTGCGGGGCCATCTATATGCTGCGAAGTCGCCGGCTTACCATCGAGTCTCCTGATCTCGCGTGACTCGACAAAAGTCGTCGTATGGTCGGATTTGCGGGTGCGTTTGAGGCGGAAGACGGAGTCGGTGACGGTGGTCTGATCGGGAGAGCCATATTCGAAGCGCGATGAGATGACATGTTCATCGCAAAAGAGGCTCGGGAGATGTGCGTCATGGTTGTCCAGATTCGCTTCCATCCGATCGAGGATCTCATTCAGAGTCACTGTTTTCGTGGTCTGCGCGGGCAGCGCGAGCGCAAGTAGAAGAAAAGCAGTTAGCGAAATGGCCGTAGAGGATGTTCTGAAAGCCATGGCGAATCGAATTTTCGGCGCGTCTCCTATCATACGCATTGAAGATTCAACAGAAGACACGTGAGCGGGGCGGCGGGAGGGACGCATCTTCTTTCGTTTTGCTTTAGAATCAGATGCAGCGCAGTGGACCGCTGAGCCCGGCCGTCCGGCTGCGCTCATTGAGACGTTATATACATGACCCTTCGATTTGCTCCGTCCCGTTCTGTGATTCTGCCCACCCTTTTGGCCGCCGGCCTTTTCGTGACCTTCCCTGTCGCAACGTTTGCCCAAAAGGGCAGCACGCAAAATGTGGCTGACAACCAGCAGTCTCCTTATCCGGGATCGGTGGTGGAGGAGATTGTCGCGCGTGTAAACGACCAGGTGATCAGCACGTCGGACTACAACAAGGCGGCGCAGGACCTGGACCAGCAGGCGCAGCAGCACCAGTGGAGCGAACAGCAGGTTTTTGAGGCAAAGCAGAACCTATTGCGCGACCTGATTGACCAGCAATTGCTGCTCTCGCGCGGCAAGGAGCTGGGGATAACAGGCGAAACCGAGCTGGTGAAGCAGCTTGACCAGATGCGCAAGGACTACCACCTGGACACAATGGATGATTTGCAGAAGGCCGCCGAAGCGCAGGGCGTTACGTGGACGGACTTCAAGGCAAGCATGCGCAACCACATTATTGAGCAGGAAGTGATTCGCCAGGAGGTAGGTGCGCGCATCAACATCTCGCAGTCTGAGATACAGGCGTACTACGACGCGCACAAGCAGGATTTTGAGCAGCCGGAGGAAGAAACGCTGAGCGAAATTCTGATACCGACGGCGAATCCGGATGACGCGGCCCAAGTGGCGGCGGCCAAGCAGAAGGCTGACGATGCGGAAGCGAAGCTGAAAGGCGGCGAGGATTTTGCGGCGCTGGCGAAGACGGCTTCCAGCGGCATGACGGCGGCGAGCGGCGGAGATATGGGGCAGTTCAAGCGCGGGCAAGGGCAACTGGCGAAGGTGCTGGAAGACGATACTTTTGATCTGAAGCCAGGGCAGTTTACAGAGCCGATCCGGACGAAGCAGGGCTACCTGATATTGAAGGTGACGGAACACACCGATGCGGGTCTTGCTCCGATGAAGGATGTAGAGCCGCAGATCGAAGACCAGATTGGCATGACGAAGATGCAGCCGGCGCTGCGCGATTATCTGACAAAGCTGCGCGAGAATGCGTACCTCGATATCCGAGATGGGTATGAAGATTCAGGTGCGAGTCCGAATGAGATGAAGCCGGTGTACAGCGCCTACACGCCTCCGTCGAAGAAAAAGAAGACGCATGTGACGAGATCTCGGTTTAACGGGCGCGGGCGCAAGGCCGACACCACGGCGGTGGCAAAGAATGAGCAGCCGAAGAAGGAAGGCATCCAGAAGCCGGGCAAGAAGGAGAAGATTCGCTTTGGACAGGCCCCGCGGGAGACGCTGCCGCCGGTATTGAATCAGCAGACGACCACGCAGGTGGCGTCGAACGATAACACGGTTTCGCTGGGAACTCCTGACACTGCGGACACGACCGACCAGCCAACTTCGAAGGAAAAGAAGACGCGCTTTTCGTCCCGCGCGCACAATCCGAAGTACAAGAAGCACAAGGGGCCCAGGGTGGATCCATTCGCGCCTCCGCCGCCGACGACACTGGAGACGGCGAGTCGCCAACAACAGGGCACGGCTCTGGGGCTGAACGGGGACACTTCCAAGCGAAAGAAGAAGAGTCCGCACAAGGCAGGGCCGAAGCGCCGCATGAAGGATGAGAAGCAGTACGAAGAGGAGCAGGAGAAGAAGCCTGCCGGACCAGCGGCTCCGGCGACGCCGTCGGCTCCCACGGTTCCAGTGAACCCTGCTCCCACAGGCGCGAGCCCGCAGTAGGCGAAAGAGCCCGGCACGCATGAAAGAATACTTAATTGCTGATCTGGCTGCGCAAGAGAACCAGACCATCACAGACTATTTTGCTGTGAGCGCGAAGAGCGTTCGCAGCACGGGCGAAGGCTCTACCTATTTTGCGCTGACGCTTGCGGACCGCACCGGACATATAGAAGCCCGGATGTGGGAGACGACGGACGCGGGCGAGTTTTCCGCCGGCGACGTTGTCAAGCTGCGCGGGCAGGTGTGCCGCTACAAAGACAAACTACAGATAAAGGTTGAACGGATTCGCAAGGCGCAGGAAGGCGAATTCAACCTGGGTGATTTTGTTCCCAAGACAGAGCGGGATGTGGAGGAGCTTTGGGCGGAGCTGAACGGCTACGTTGAGAGCTTTACGGAGCCGCACCTGAAGGCGCTGCTGCGGTCGTTCCTGGACGATGCGGAAATTGCGCGGATGTTGCGCGAGGCACCGGCGGCGAAGTCGATGCACCATGCGTGGATTGGCGGGCTGCTGGAGCATATCGTTTCCCTGCTGGGGATTTGCGAAGTGGCGGCGAAGCATTACTCGGTGCACAGGGACCTGCTGCTGACGGGAGCGGTGCTGCACGATATTGGCAAGCTGCAGGAGCTGAGCTGGGGCACGAGCTTTGACTACACGCTGGAAGGTCAACTGCTGGGGCACATCACGATTGGCCTGCGAATGATCGAGCGGAAGATGGATGCGCTGCCGAAGTTTCCGCCAGAACTGCGTGTGCTGGTGAACCACCTGGTGCTGAGTCACCACGGGAAATATGAGTTTGGGTCGCCGAAGCTGCCGATGATTCCGGAGGCGGTGCTGCTGCATTATCTGGATGACATGGACGCGAAGATGCAGACGATGCGGAATGAGTTTGCGCGCAGCGTCGCGGCAGGACGGGACGCCGATGATTTGACGGAGTGGGTGCGGTCGATGGAGCGTCCCCTGCTGAACACGGCGGAGTTTTTGGGAAAAAAAGGCAAAGGGGATTAGGGTGTAGGGGATAGAAGTGCAGGTTCCCCGGCTTCGCTCGGGATGACAAGATATGAAGCTTTGCTCTCTCCTCAGGAGGTGGAACGTATGGCGTATTTGCTGAAGACTGAGCCAGGGGTTTACTCGTTTGCGAATTTGCAACGTGATGGCGAGACAGTTTGGGATGGGGTGACGAATCCTGCAGCGGTGAAGTTTTTGCGCGGGATGAAGGCCGGCGATGAGCTGGTGATTTATCACACTGGCGATGAGAGGACCGCGGTTGGCACGGCGAAGGTGACGCAAGTGGACGCGAGCGATCCAAAGGTTCCGGTGGTGCGGATTAAAGCGGGGAAATCGATTAAGGAGCCGCGCACGCTGGACGACATTAAGAAGCACAAGCTGTTTGCGGATTCTCCGCTGGTGAAGCAGGGGCGGCTGTCTGTGGTTCCGCTGACGGAAGCGCAGTGGAAGTGGCTGACCGGCGCATAACGGTAAAATGAAAATAGCGGTTTATTTGCATCGCCGCGTAGAAAAGACCAAAAAAATGCAGGCCGTTCGACTCCGCAAATCGCAAAGTGCCGCGATTTGCTCCGCTCAGGATGACAATTTTTTGATCTCAGAATGACCTTTATTTTTGATATAGAGAGCACGAATGTTACGTTTTTCAACGGCTGGTGAGTCGCACGGCGAGAGCCTGATTGCGATGGTTTCGGGAATGCCCGCGGGCGTCCCGATTGACAGCGCGAAGGTGAACCGCGAGCTTTGGCGGCGGCAGCAGGGCTACGGGCGCGGCGGGCGCATGCGCATTGAGCAGGACACGGCGCACTTTTTGTCGGGGGTGAGGCACGGGAAGACGATCGGATCGCCGATTGCGATTGAGATTGAAAACCGCGACTGGAAAAACTGGACGGAAGTGCTTCCCGTAGAGACGGGCGATGCGACGAAGCATAAGGCTGTGGCGTCTCCGCGGCCGGGCCATGCGGATTTGGCGGGCGCGCTGAAGTATGACTTCCCTGACGCGCGGTATGTGCTGGAGCGGGCGTCGGCGCGCGAGTCGACGGCGCGGGTAGCGGCGGGAGCGGTGGCGAAGTCATTGCTGCTGGAGTTGGGCATTGATGTGGCAAGCCATGTGATTCGCGTGGGCCGGGCGGCGATGGAGCGCGATGCGGAGTGGAGCGAGATAAGCGCGCTTCGGGAGAAGGATGAAGTTCTGCTGGGGTGCGTGGACGAGGAAGCCGAAGCGCGGATGAAGGCCGAGGTGGACCTGGCGCTGCGGACAGGCGACTCGATTGGCGGCGTGTTTGAGGTGGTGATTCACGGCGCGCCGGCGGGCATTGGAACATACGCGAACTGGGACGAGCGGCTGGATGGGATTCTGGCGCAGGCGGTGATGTCTCTGCAGGCGGTAAAGGCGGTTGAGATTGGGCGCGGCGTTACGGCGGCGGAGTCGCTTGGGTCAGAGGTTCACGACGCGATTGGCTATGCGGAGAAGCTGGAAGACGGCGCGCACACGCGCTTTACCCGCGAGCGGAACAACGCCGGCGGAGTGGAGGGCGGCATCTCAAATGGTGAAGATGTTGTGGTGCGCGGGTATCTGAAGCCGATATCGACCCTGCGTCGTCCGCTGGCGTCAGTGAAGTTTGACACGCGCGAGACGACGAAGGCGGCGTATGAACGCAGCGACGTTTGTGTGGTTCCGGCGGCGGGCGTGGCCGCGGAAGCGATGGTGGCGCTGGCGTTTGCGCGGCTGCTGCTGGAGAAGTTTGGCGGGGATTCGCTGCGCGAGCTGAAGCGGAATTATGAGGCGTATCTGGAGCAGATAAGGAAGTATTAGCACCCCGGTTGCTCAGGATGACATCACGCGTAGCGGAAAGCTACAAAGAGTAGAACGATGCTGAGAGAGATTGTGAAATATCCAGACCCTGTGCTGGAGAAGCGCGGGGAGCCGGTGACGGAGTTCAACGATGAGCTGCGGGCACTGGTGGACGACATGTTCGAGTCGATGTACGCGGCCAAGGGCATTGGGCTGGCGGCTCCGCAGATTGGGCTCTCAAAGCGGCTCACGGTGATTGATGTGAGCTTCAAGGAAAAGCCGGAAGACAAGATTGTGCTGGTGAATCCGGAGATTGTTTCGCGCGAGGGCAAGCAGTACGAAGAGGAAGGCTGCCTGAGCCTGCCGGAGATTCGGGAGAAGGTTTCGCGGGCGGCGAAGGTTCGGGTGAAGGCGCAGGATTTGCAGGGCAAGTGGTTCGAGATAGAAGGCGAGGAGCTGCTGGCGCGGGCCTTTCAGCATGAGATCGATCATTTAGATGGAATACTTTTCTTCCGGCGGGTGAGTGCGCTGAAGCGAGATTTGATTTTGCGGAAGATCAAGAAGCTGCAAAAGACGGGTGAGTGGTAATTTGCCATTAAGGCGGGCGCGCCTTCGGCGCCATCCGTGCTACTGCTTGCGTTTGCAGCCCTCCCGTTGGTCGGGATTGTGCGGTAGTTTCAATTTTGATAAAAGCAGGTCCCTCCACTTCGCTTCGCTCCGGTCGGGATGACAACTATTTCTTTGCTAATTTAAACAACAGCTATGAAGCTCGTTTTTTGCGGCACGCCGTTTTTTGCTGTTCCCACGCTGAAGGCGGCGCTGCGGGCGGGGCATGAAGTTGCGCTTGTGGTGACGCAGCCGGACAGGCCGGTGGGGCGCGAGCAGGCGATGGCGGCTCCGGCGGTGAAGGAAGCCGCGGTGGCGGCAGGTTTGCCGGTGATTCAGCCGGAAAAGATCAAGAAAAATGATGAGTTCCGGGAGCGGCTTGAGGGCATTGCTCCGGACGCGATTCTGGTGGTGGCGTATGGGCGGATCATTCCGAAGTGGATGCTGGAGCTGCCGATCTACGGGAATTTGAATCTGCATGGTTCGCTGCTGCCGAAGTATCGTGGTGCGGCTCCGGTGCAGTGGGCGGTGGCGAATGGCGAGCCGGAGACAGGCGTGACGATTATGCGGCTGGATGAGGGGCTGGATACGGGGCCGATGCTGGCGCAGCGGGCGATGGCGCTGGCTCCGGACCAGACGGCGGCAGATGTTTTTCCGTTGCTGGCAGAGATGGGCGCGGCGCTGATGGTGGAAACGCTGAAGGGTCTTGCGGGGGGCGCGGTGAGGCAGGTGGAGCAGGACGATGCGGCGGCGACGTATGCTCCGATACTGACGCGGGACGATGGGCGGATGGACTTTAACGATCCGGCGATGAAGATTTACAACCGGTGGCGCGGCTTCCAGCCATGGCCGGGAGCATGGACGACGCTGCACGGGAAAAAACTGACGGCGCACAGGATGATGCCGCTGGAGGCGTCCGGGCACGATGAGCCCGGGACGGTGCGGATTGAGGGCGGGCAGTTGTTCGTCCACTGCGGCGGGGGGACCTGGCTGGATTTGCTGGAAGTGCAGCTTGAGGGCAAGAAGCGGATGTCGGCGGGGGATTTTCTGCGAGGCCGGCAGGTGCAAAGCGGAGATAAGCTGGGTGGGTAGTGGAGTGCTCTCCCACTCATGCGCGAAAAATACGCGCATGAATGGGGCACCCGCACCCGGCGCACAAAAACGCGCTGTTCTCCCATTCAACGATAAGCTGAACTCATGATTGCATGGGCGCGCGCCGCGGCGTTTGAGATTCTGCTGAAAATTGCAGCGACAGATGCGCACAGCGATGAGCTGCTGCGCGGGCGCGAGGTGGACGCCCTGTCGGTGCAGGATCGCGGGCTGTCGACGACGCTGGTGATGGGAACGCTGCGTTGGCAGCTCGTGCTTGATGCGAGGATTCGCGCGCTTCTGTCGCGGCCGGAGGTGAAGCTGGCTCCGGCAGTGGAGACGGCGCTGCGGATGGGCGCATATCAGCTTTTGTATCTGGACAGGATTCCCGCGCACGCGGCGATTGGCGAAAGCGTGGAACTGGCGAAGCAGTCCGGAGAGTCGTACGCCTCGGGCATGGTGAATGCGGTGCTGCGGAAGCTGGCGCGAGCGCCTCGGGAGAAGGCGACCGGGGAGGACGCGCATCCACGATGGATGGTGGAGCGCTGGGCGCGTGTTTACGGGCGCGATGGGGCGAAGGCGATTTGCGC
>DASZAG010000054.1:0-13230 GCA_035945555.1 Acidobacteriaceae bacterium | reverse complement strand
AACTGCCGAATTGCACACAAACAAGAGCACGTTAGGCGGTGCTAAGTCGTTGAATCCGCACAACAGGGCAGGGCAGGGCCCAGTTTTCAAGACCGCCTGTTTCAACCGCTCACACATCCCTCCGCGTGAGCGAACGTGTTTTGCTTTGTTTATTGTACGACGACCTCGTTCGGGCGCTCGGTCGCCGCAGGTGCATATTGGTGGCATATTAAGTTTTGCGGGGCCCGCCATGGTTGCCAAACTGCGGCTGTATACGGCGTCTCGCTTGATGTAACTCTCGCGGGTCACATCGACATTGCTCCGGCGAAGTATGGCCTGGATGACGATATCTGGCTGCTCGCTTCTTCTTCGCCGAGGTGCGCGGGAACTCGGCAGAAATTTGGCGGTCTCCGCCCACCCACAACGCGAGGAGTGCGGCCCGCAGGTCCGCCTCGACATCGCCCGTCGGACCGTCCTCGATCAGTTGCCGCCCGCTTTTTTCCAGATGACGTCGTCCAGCGGCTGTGATGGCGTGCTCCGTTCGTCCACGTGACCCCGGCTTGCCGGGGGGCCCCCGGCCGGCCACGAGGCGGCGCAGTGAATCGTCGCGCCCGGCGAGAGCCCGGGCCCGATCTGAAGATCGTATGGGTGTAGTAAGCCCGCTCTCGATGAGAGCGAGGACGAACAAGTCGAGATCGCTGCGGCGGTGTTAGTCGCGGCTTTCCGGCACGTGGTCAGTATACGGAAACCAAAGACAGCGTTCGGGTCCCGGAACTCTGAGGGCGCGAGGTGCTCCTCTTCCATGAACGTTGCGGAGCAGGCCGACAGTATAAGGATTGAACGGATAACGCAACATGCTGCCTGTTGAGATCCGAGATAGATTCGAAACATGCTCGCGGGGCCGTTTTTCGGCGAGCCTCAGGCTGGCGCCGCTCTGTGCATAGCGGGGATCTGTTCAGAAGTAATACTTCACCCCCAATTGGATTTCGCGCGGATCATTGGGATCATCGGCGGTCGAGGTAATTCGCGCAAAGGTGGCAGGTGAAGTGAATTGGAGAGAGCCGGGCTGTCCGAAGTTCGGGGTATTCGTCACGTTAAACACCTCGAACCGCAGCTGGAAATAGCTCTCACGCACGAATGGGAATTGGCGGAAGAGAGACATGTCCACGCGGTGGAAAGGCGGCCCGGTTACCTGCCCGCCAGTGCCGCCCAGATTCGCGATGGAGCCGGTTGTTCCCGCCGCGACGGCAGGCGGATTGGCAAATGCCTTTGCATTCAGAAAATGGGACGCGTTGTGCGTTCCCGCGTATAGACCCTGCCCCGGCACTTTCAATGCAAAGCAGCCGAGTCCGGAGGCGTTTGTGGTGGTGCACCCGACCGAGAACGGCATGCCGTCCTGGAACGTTGCAATCCAGTTCATCGACCAGCCACCCGCAACCCACGAGGCAACTCCGCGCTGCAGGTAGCTTCGGCCTCGTCCGAAAGGAAGATTGAAGGTGCCGCTGGTATGCACGATTCGGCGAACATCCGTATCGCAAAGCGTGTAGTCGGCGCGAAGCCCCATCCCAGGCACGTAAGGCGCCCGGTATCCTCCAAGCCCGTTGTCGAGCAGGTCGCGAATGTCTCCGAGGCATTTCGACCAGGTCATGTTGCCCATGAACGATACTCCGGCTGCAAAACGCCGCTCGGCCCCAAACTGCAGGGAGTTGTAGTTGCTTTGGCCATCGCGGCCGACATAGCTGCCGCCGGTTGCAATCTTGGGAAAGAACGCAATCGAGCTCAACGGTGTCGACGGAGGGGCAATCCGGGACGTTGAATTGAGAGTGATGTTGGTTTGCACGTGGCGCGAATTTCCTCCCACGTATCCTGCGAAGAGCAGGGTCTGCGGCGAGATTTGGTACTGGACCTGCAGGTTGTAGGCCTGGGAATAGGTCGTCTTCGGATGGCGCGGTTCGCCATTGAAAGAAAGGCTGGTGACCTGCGCCGTCTGCGGTGTGAGGGGGACGTTTTCAAGGCCTTCGGATATCGGGCCAACCGTTCCTTCAGGAGTAGTATGTGCGGTCTTGTCGGCAATGATGGCCTCCACCGCGCTTTGGGCGGAATAATTCCCGGAGACCTGGAACGGAAAGTTTACATAGGGTGCTGTGGACAAGCCGTGATTCTCCATCGGCTGATAGAAGATTCCATATCCGCCTCGAACCGCGATTTTGTTCGCTGCCTGCCAGGCGAAGCCCAGTCGCGGCGCAAAGTTTGTTTTCTCTGCGAGACCGATGGAGTTATCCGGCGTGGGAGTGAGCACAATGTTATTGGCTGTGAGCACGGACAGGAATGTTGCGGGCAGCTGGCTGACATTCTCTTTCGGAATGTAATAGTGGTTCAGCCCATCGGGAGAATCGCCCGATTCCGCCGAAATCAGACTGGCGACGCGACCGTCCCTTTCGTAGGGGCCTCCGATGTACTCATACCGAATACCGAGATTTACCGTTAGCGCGGTTGTCGCGCGCAAATTGTCTTCCACATACGCGCCGAAGTAATTGCGCACCGGATGATAGACAGGAGGGAAGTTCGTGGCCGTGAGGCTGTTGGCCTCGCCGAGATAATCCTGTGCCTTGTTGTAAGGCGAGACTTTCGGAAGCAGAATGGCCTGAGCGCGATCAGTAGAGGGATCCGTTTCGTTCACCACCGACGTGTAGATCCCACTGTTGCCAAACGCACCGCGCGGCTGCGAAGGCGTTGCCATGGGAAAGGGGATATGCTGAAATTCGAAGCCGGTGCGAATCTGATTGCGGCCGCGATCGAGCGTGAGATTGTCGGTAAACTGCAAAACGTCACTTGCCTTGTCGCTGGGCAGAAAGGTTCCCGCCCCGAGAGTGGATAGCTGGCCGAAGGTGAATTGAGGCAGGCCGCCGTTCTCCGAAACCTGTGGAATGCCAGGAATTCCGTATTGGGCGGGAATCCCCATCTTCGTGCCATCGAACTGAAAGCGCTTGTCGAAAATTCGGCTGTACCCAACGCGCGCCTCATTCACCAGCCGCGGGCTGAAGATGTGGGTCCAGCCAAAGGCTCCGTTCTGCGACTCTGTATAGCCGCTGCCGGGCCGGTTTGGAGCGCCGTCGGCCACGCCGGGAAACGGGGCTGCCTCGAATTGGTTGTTGAACTGGTAGCTGTAGCGGAGAAAAAATGAATTGGAGGCGCCCAGTTGCTGATCGAGGCGCCCATCCCCGCCATTGATAACCATCGTGTTCGGGGGACTCGTGGTGTAGTTTCCAACCAGGCCAGGCCGCGTGGGTGACGGATATAACTTGAGAATTCCAACAGCTACCGGATCCATCCGCGCGGTGGGAATCTGGTTGAGCTGCGCGGTCGCACCGGTGAAAGATTGCATTCCTGCCAGTGAGCCAGAATAAAAAGGATCGCGAACATAACCGGTGGAAGCGGCCCCCAGACCGGTTACGGGATCAGTCGCTCCCTTGGTTACAGCGCGCGTCGTAGCCGGATCAAAGACGGTGCCCTTCGGAAATGTCCGGCCCAACGCATCGGTCGAGGTTCCGCTCTGCAGAGTGATGAGATCCTGCAGGTTGGTGAATCCGCTTTGCTGCTCCGCTGCGGTGGGAACGTTCTCGGTGTACGTTTGTCCCTGGACCTGGCGCACACCCTGGTAATCGACAAAAAAGAATGTCTTGTTGCGGCCGTCGTAGATGTGAGGCAGGATCAGAGGCCCGCCGAAGGTGGCGCCAAATTGATTGAATCGGAACTCCGGCTTTTTTGTGGAGAAATAGTCCGCGGCATCGAGAGCGTCGTTGCGCAGGAATTCCCAGACGTCGCCATGGTATTGATTCGTACCCGACTTTGTTGAAATGTTGAGCACTGCTCCAGCGGAGTGTCCGAATTCGGCTGAGTAGTTGCTGGTTTGGACCGTAAACTCGCGCAGCGCATCCGGCGGTGGCATGATGGCATACTCGGTTTGATTCACCAGGTCACCGATGTACGCGTTGTTGTCGATCCCGTCGAGCAGGTAATCATTCTCCGTGCGGCCGAAGCCGTTCGCGCTGAACGATCCGCTTGCCTGCAGACCGCGTGAATCGTGCTGGGCAAATGTGACGCCTGGCGACAGCTGCGCAAGGAACGTAGCATTGCGCCGGTTCAGCGGCAGGTCGTTGATGGCGCGGGTATCCACCAGTTGCTGCAGAGAGGAAGTCTGCGTTTCCAGCAACGGCGGCGCTGCCGTGACGACAACACCCTGGGTGACGGACCCGGGCTGCAGCGTGGCATCGACCTTGAGCCGCGACTGAATTGTCACTTCGATGTTCTTCTGAACCAGGTCCCTGAATCCCTGCCGGGTGACGGTGAGGTTATACAAGCCGATCTTCAGTGGGCTGAGAATGTATTCCCCGTTGCTGCCGGTGGTTGTTGTGTGCGCTATTCCGGTGCTCACTTCTACCGCCGTCACCTTCGCTCCGGTGATCACCGCTCCCGTCTGATCGGACACTTGCCCGACGATTGAGCCGGTGTCGACCTGAGCGGTGGCCCTGGGCGAAGCGATGAGGATTGAGGCAGCCAATGAGCAGGCGAAGATCCAGAGCCTGAGCTGCGCCCTGCGGCGTGGACCCGTCGATGAAGCTGTCGCGGCAGTTTGTGGGGTCACGATTGCCTCCTTCGCGAACGAAGTAAATCAGCTGGCATGGGGCCTGTTGAAGTGGGGGAACTCTCCGAGCGGATCGTTTCCCGCCAGCCGGCTAAGCGTAGTAATGAACCGGCGTAATGCTGGCCTCCGGTTCACCGGCAGCAACGATTCGCTTCTCCAGTTCCCTGCGAAGCATGTCTGCCACGTCCCGGTACTCCTCACGCCCCACCAGGTTGACCATCTCTGCGGGATCACCGGAAATGGAATAGAGTGCGAAATCCTGGTAATTGGCGCCGTACTCCGCTTCTCCGCGCTGCGCCGAGGGATCGAAAGCGCAATAGCACCAGTCCGGAGTGCGAATACCGCGTCCGCAGATGGATTGGCTGATCTGAAAATAGGCGGTTGAATCCCAGGCATCGCGCGCTTTGGGGTCGTGAAGCAGCGGCCGCAGCGCATGTCCTCGCATGCTCGCCGGCGGCTGAATGCCGGCTCCGTCGAGCAGGGTTGGCGTGAGATCGAGCAGGGAAACCAGTTGATCGACGACGCCCCCCTGATCGAATCCCGGGCCGGCGATGATAAAGGGCACGCGAAGGGAGGACTCATGGGGTGAGCGCTTGTACTCGCCGAGACGGGTGCGGAATGTGCAGCCGTGATCGGAGAAGAAGACGATGATCGTCTTGTCGAGCTGATTGGTCCGTTCGAGCGCGGCGACCAATGAGCCTACGCAATCGTCAATCGCCTGC
This sequence comes from Acidobacteriaceae bacterium, assembly GCA_035945555.1. Classification (GTDB taxonomy): domain Bacteria; phylum Acidobacteriota; class Terriglobia; order Terriglobales; family Acidobacteriaceae; genus Silvibacterium. Next base: position 7,884 of record DASZAG010000054.1, on the reverse strand, counting down.
ACACATCCGTAGTAACCGGGGATGCGGGAACGCCAGTTGCCGGGGAGATTGCGCAGGTCATGCGGGATGTAGGGATCGGAATAGTCCGCCATCTGCGGATGTGCCATGGCCTCGAGTTGCTTCTGCTGGTCCGCGGAGAGCTGGGAACGATAAACCCGCCACGAGAAATCGTCTGCATAGCGCAGCGGGGGAACAAACGCGTCGATGTCGTTCTGATGGTGCGGCTCGAGCTGCGACAGGAAGAGCAGCCAGGGCTTGTCGTGCTTCTGCTCGATGAACTTCACGCCGCGATTGGCAATGAAATCCACACGGTATTCGTTGCTGAAGCCAATATCGGTACCGTCATCGGCCCAGTAGTGACCGGCATATGGATGCGATATAAGCTCGATGACATTGGCCCCCTCCCAGAGGTCGTCGAAACCAGCGCGCGACGGTCCGGGAGCAATCCATCCGAGTTGCTTTTTGCCATCCGGCAAATTGACTTGCGAGATGTGCCATTTCCCCATGAAGTGCGTACCGTATCCGTTCCTGCGCAACTCCGTCGCAATGGTTGGCAGCGAGTGATCCAGTTCCAGACCGAGCTTCCACATTCCCGCTTCCGTCGCATATCGGCTTGTCAGGAAGGACGCTCTGGACGGAGAACAGAGCGGCTGGTTCGCGACGCATTGGCGAAAATTGACGCCGCGAGAGGCCAGTTTGTCCAGGTGGGGAGTCCGCGCCGATGGATTTTCATGATTGGCGCCCACAAAATCAGGGCGGAACTGGTCGGCGCAGATCATGAGGATGTTGGGGCGCTCGGTTGGAGTCTGAGGAGGCTCCGCGCTTCGGGCGCTTTGTGCTCCGAAGGCGATGGCGCCAGATGCCAATGCCGTGTGGCGAAGGAATTCGCGACGATTCGTTGACAGCTGCGTCAGCGGCTTTCGCATGCAGACAACTCCGGAACAGCTGTCACTTCCCGGGTGATATCGGAACGGACAGGTTCCCACGGGAACGGGGTTACTGAGGAATATTACAGCGCGATGTAATGCTTTACATTGGCAACGGGTACGGACTCTAGCAGTTCAATTCGTTCGCTGTCAACCTGCGCTTCCTGTCGCTTGTGAATGAACATCGCCTTTCGGCCTGACCGTGCTGAGGCCTGGGCCCAGCGGAGCCAGCGCGACTGTGCCGTAGGGATTGAAAATGGTGTCGTTGTGTTCGGCAGCGAACGTCCACATCTGTTCGAGCAGATTTTTGCGTACGGAATCCAGGCGGGTTGGAAAATTCGGCCACGGCAAAGCACCCGAAGGCGTCAAGCCCGCGCCCTGAAGCACCGCTTTCCTTTTCGTAGCGAGATCAGGGAAAGCAAGATTTCTGGTTTCGTGTGGATCGTTCTTCAAATCGTATAGCTCGTCGTAGTCGAAGCCGTTGTAAACGTACTTCCACTCCCTGGTCATCACGATGCGCTGTGTGTAGTACAGTTCGACTCCATTCATCTGGGTGAACGTAGCGTCGCGCCAGCCGGAGGGTGGTTCGTCCCGGAGCCACGGCATCAGGCTGCGGCCGGATAGCTTCTTCGCAGGCGCAACGCCGCACGCCTCGAGAATCGTCGGTCCCCAGTCCACCTGATCGACGAAGGCGTCCACCTCGCGCCCGGGGCGCCGAATACTGCGCGGCCACCTCACCACGGCAGGAATATGGTAGGCCTCGCGAAACGAGGGAACACCCTTCATCCAGAGACCGTGGGCTGCGTGATAATCCCCGTGGTCGGAGACATAGATGACGATTGTGTTTTCGGCTTGCCCGGTTTGATCGAGTGCATGCAGGAGTTCACCGAACATGGCATCCTGCATCGTGCACCTGGCGTAATAGTGGCGGAGGGAGTCGCGCGTCTCGGGGTCGGACAACTGGGACCAGTACTGGTAACGCTGCCGCTGATACACACGCGGTTTGTCATCAAGGGTGTCGTGGAAACTGGCAGGCAGCTCGATGCGATCGAGGTCGTACATATCGACGAATCGCTGCGGCACGTTGTAGGGGTCGTGCGCGCCGCTGTTGGACACCATCAGACACCAGGGCTGCGAACCCGAGGCCATGCGCTTCATTGCCTCGATTCCTGCCTGCACGACCTTGTCATCCTGCAAACCTTCGTAGCCTTTGGGTCCGGTATTAGGCAGCGTCTTGTAAAGCTGAAGACCGGTCCACTTGGGACGAAGGATCTCTCCGGGGCGTCGGCTCGCCGGATCCGCTGACTCGGCGCGTGCCTGCTTCCACTGCTGGGCTTTTCTGGCGAGATTGATCGGCAGCGAGTCCTGTTCGAGAGCGCAGACATTCTCAAATCCGCAGGACTCCGGAGTGATGTCGCGGCCTACGTGCAACTTGCCGGAGTAGCCCATGTTGTAACCGGCTGCCTTTAGCCACTGTCCCCAGAAAGGCGTCCCGGGGTAAGGATTAGGATGAATCGCTGTGTCGGTCGTGACGTTGTTGAAGACGCCGTGCTCAGAGGGGTAAAGCCCACTCATGAAACTTGCGCGCGAAGGGCAGCAATGTGGGGCGGGGCAGTGCGCCGATGTAAATGCCACTGAGTTCCTGAGGAAACGACGCATATTCGGAGCCTGTACGTGGCTGTCGGGCAAGACCGTCGCGCCGTTCTGCTGGTCGGGCATGAAGATCAGAATGTTGGGAGCTCCGGCTGCAGCGTTTGTCGGCCGCGCATCGCTTGCCTGGGCGCTCTGCGCGGTGGCATCCAGGCGCATCATGCTGCCAACACTCAAGGCTGCGCCGTTTTGCAGGAATGCTCGTCTGCTGATCATCTTTTCTGCCTCCCGACGCTGACTTCGAATTGGTGCAGCACTGGCTCAGCCGTGAATAGTGGTCTGCAGCGGCAAATCGCGCGAAGACCGTCCCGCGTAAACGATGCGGTTGCCTGCGCCGGTAACCCAGCCTCCCGATTGCACCGACCAGTATTGCAAGCTGCGCAGCGGCACATGGATTGAAACGATTTGCGACTGCTCCGGATTCAGATGCATGCGGGCAAATCCCGCAAATCCCGCGAATGATCGAACTGCAAACTGGACGCCCGCCGGTTGCTTGCTGGGCGGACCAAGATAGACCGGCGGAACCTCTTCGCTCGCGATCCGCCCCGTATTTTTCACTGAGAAGCTGACATCGAGGCCGCCATCACCCGATCGCGCGATCACGCCGCGATGTAATGGTTTACAGCGGGAGCGATGCTAATCCGCGTTCACTGGCACTGTCAACCTGCGTGGACGTCGTTGCTTGCTTTGCTGCGCCTGAAGAGTGGCCATCCGCAGGACGCAAAGAACACGCATGCAGCAGCGAAATGCATCCGGCAGAAATCCCACTTGACGGATCGAGATTTCACGGGGAACGTAGACACATAAGTACAGCTGCGACGCACACCAGGAAGAACGCAGCACGGAGCGTCGGCTCCGGTTCTCAGTTCGGTTCGCCTCGATAACGTGGAAGCGGCCCGGGAGAAAGACTCGGACTTGAACGCATGGATATATTGCAGGTTGCCAAACGTGCAAAGGTTTCGACGGCCACCGTTTCCCGGGTCCTGAACGGTTTTCCGGGGATCCGCGAAAAGACCAGGCTGCGTGTGCGGCGCGCCATCGCAGAGATGAATTACGTCCCTAACCCAAATGCGCGCAGCCTGCGCGTTGGGCGGTCGCGGTTGTTCGGACTGATCGTCTCCGATGTGAACAATCCGTTCTTTCCGGAGTTGATTGATGCCTTTGAAGCGCTGGCGGCGTCGCACGGGATCGAAGTAATCTTCACGCACACGAACTACGATCCGGCGCGACTACACAGCAGCATTCGGCGCATGGTGCAGCGTGGAGTGGATGCGATCGCAGTGATGACTTCTGAAGTGGCCCCGGAAGCTCTGCAGGAGGCAGTACGGGCCGGTCTGCCCCTGGTGCTGATGAACCAGAAAGATCTGGGAAACAAGTACCCCAACGTGTCGGTGGAATACGCGACCGGGTTTGGCGACGCTCTGAAGCACCTGCTTTCGATCGGGCACCGCCACATCGGATTCATCGCCGGCCCGAAGGAACTGAACTCCGCGCGGCGGCGTAAGGAGGCTTTTCGTGCTGCGCTGCGAGCCAACGGACTGCATGTTCGCCAGGAATGGATCGCCACAGGCGATATGCGGGTAGAGGGGGGCCATTCGGCGATGCAGCAGTTGCTGCGATGCCGGCCGCGTCCAACCGCCGTGCTGGCCTCCAATGACCTTATGGCGATCGGCGCGCTGCAGGCCGCTCATGAGGCGCATATCCGCGTCCCCCGTGACCTTTCGCTGGTTGGCTTTGACGACGTTCCCATCGCGGCAATGGTGCACCCTGCGCTGAGCACCATCCGTCATCCGCGCAGGGAAGTGGCTGGGCGCGCGTTTGCGTGTCTCCAGCAGGCGCTGCGCGGGGAAGAGATCCAGGCGCTCGAGCCGCTTCATCCCTACCTGGTGCTGCGAAACTCCACCGCACCGCCAGCCGTCAACCAGCGACGCTCCTGAGGCACGCGCGTTCTGTAATGCTTTACATGGCGACATGGCACATGTATGGTTGGTCGTGAATTTTGGGGGAGTCTTTCGGTGAACCGCAGGTCTTTTGTCGGTTTAACGGCCGGCGCACTGCTCGGCGGAACATTCCGCGAAGAGGAACCGAGCGCCCAGGAGTCCCCGTCGCGCCTGCGCTTTACCCAGGTGCGAACGGGCGCCGGACCCTTTGAACAGAGAAGCGGGAAAAAGCCTCCCCACATCGTGATGATCAGTGCCGACATGGTGGGCCCCGATCTCTACCATCCGAGCCGTCCCTTTTCGCGCCACGTACGGCTTCCTGCCATCCGCTCGCTCATGAACGACGGCACGTTCTTCTCGAATGCATTTTGCACTGTGCCTCTTTGCTCACCGTCGCGGGCCTCGTATCTTACCGGCCGGTACAGCTACATTCAGGGGAACAGCGAGCGCGCTCCGGAGGGGCTTGAAGCGGAACTCCGCCCCGACGACATCATTTTTCCTGAATATCTCCGTGCTGCCGGTTACATCACGCGGCAGATAGGGAAATGCCACGTGGGTGCGAAGAAGTTTCTCGATGCTTTTGGCAACAACGACCAGCCGTGGGATCGGTGGTCGCCTCCCGTGTTCGACGACGATGATTTTCTCGCGTACCAGCGCCACCTCGGCGTCAAGCCGCAGAAGTATTCGCGCGAGATCGTCTTCCGGCTGCAGGATCGAAAGAGTCCGGGCAACTCGGTCGGCGGATGGATTGTCCAGCAGGACGGCAAGCCGTTCCCCATGGAGGCGCAGTATAGCTACTATCTTGGCCGGAAAGCGATCGAGATCATGGATGGCCTTAGGGAAAAAGAGGGACTTGACCGCCATCCAATGTATCTGCAGCTGGACATTTTCGATCCGCACCAGCCATTTTCCATTCCTGCCGGCTTCGAGCAGCGCGAGCGCGAGCTGCGCCAAGTTATCGGCCTTCCGCAAACTTACAAAGATGCGCAGGCGAGAAATTTCCAGCGAGCTGCGACCGAACCGGAGATCATCGATATATACCGGCGCTACTGGGGTATTTACGATCCACAAGCCCTGGTGGATTATCGTATTGCCTACGCGCTTCAGATGGAGCTTGTCGACCATGTGATTGGGATGGTCATCGACGAGCTGAAAGAAGTTGGCATATACGATCACACTCTGATCGCGTTCATCTCCGACCACGGCGAAATGAATGGCCGGCGCGCCCTCGTGGACAAGGGTGTCTTTCTCTATCCGGATATCGTGCGCGTGCCGATGGTCTTGAAGATGCCGGCGGACTCAGCTCCGCATCATGCAGTGATAGAGACGCCGGCATCGCTGCTGGATCTGTCGCAAACGCTTCTGGATGCGGCAGGGATCGAGCCGGAAGGGAAATTCGACGGAATGTCGCTGCTGCCGGCCATCGGCAGCGGCCACGGCGAGGAAAGCCGCAGGCTGCTTTTCTTCGGCGGGTGGCACGTGGGCGTGAACTTCGACTGCGGCATCCAGCATAAAGCTGCCAACGGCCATCGGTATCTCTACTCCTATAACTGCACTTCAACGGTAGATGAGCTGTTCGATCTGGACAGCGATGAAGCCGTGAATTGCATCGGCGATCCTGAACTGGCTGAAATTCGCACGGAGATGATCCGGGAGCTGGGAGCGGCGCTCTCATCCGATCCGCGATGGACCGGATACTGGTCGGAGTTTCGTCTGGCACATTACGCCGACCTGCCACGCGAGCAAGGGGATATGCAGCTGTTGAATGCTGGTGGCTCACACAACAACTGAGACACCGGCGCTTGGCCGTTCGCGATTTCGCCATAGCGAACCTGTGCCGGCACAGCTCCGGGCCAGTCGGGGTGGAGACGAATAAGGGAATCAATATCTATGTCGGGCTGTCGCTGGCAGACGACCTGAAAACCTTCCGCACCAAGGGTAGACCCTGCGAGTGGGAAGGCCCGTGGGATCGGCTGTCGCTCCACAATCCGCCGCGCCTGACGTAGCAGCGTTCGAGTTTTTCTGAATCGACATGCATCGTGCCGGGTACCAGACTGGTCGTAAATGAAATGCCAACGCGTGCCATCCGTGCCACGTGTGCGCGCGGCTCTATCGCACACGGTTGGAGCCTGGCGGTTCAGCGCGTTAATGTTGGCTTAAAGATTCCGTACGCGTCCAAACCCGAAACAACGTCCAGGGTTTTGGGGTATTTTGAAGCGTGGATTCCGGCTCCTCTCAATCCGCGGAGTTCGCAGAGTCGATTGCGGCCGATACGGCGGCTGCAGGACTGGCCACAGCGGTGCCCTGCGTTCCCGCTGATCCAATCGCGGTCGCAACGGACCTGGCCGGGGAGCTTTCGAGGCTTGCTGATCTCACTCGGTTCGGGCTCAGCGAGGACGAGTTCATCGGGATCCTGCGTGAGATCGGGCGCAGGCACAACTTCAACCTGTCCCCCGGGGTTGAGGCGACGAGCGCGCAGCGAGAGGCATTCTGGCGCGGTCTGCACCTGCGCGACCTTGCTCTTGCGCACGCATGCGCACGAGGCAATGAGGTGGCGTGGAACGAGTTCCTTCGGGAATTCAGGCAGCCGATGCAGCAGGCTGCCATTGCCATCACCCGATCCTCTTCCGCCGGCGAAGAACTGGCCGATTCGCTGTATGCGGAATTGTTTGGCCTCACGCAGCGGGAGGGCGTGCGCTCGTCGCCGCTCGCCAGCTACTCCGGACGCGGGGCGCTTATGGGGTGGTTACGCGCGACCCTCGCACAGCGCCATGTGAACCAGCACCGGCGCACGCATCGCGAGGATCCGCTTGAGGACGAGGACTTTCCGGCAACGCCGGCGCAAGCTCCTCCGGAACCTGAAAGCCTGCTGCGCCTAAGCAGCGCGTTGCAGGAAGTGCTTTTGGCGCTGGACCCTGAGGACCGGTTTCTTCTCTCGGCCTATTTTCTGGATGGGCATACCCTGCTGGAAGTGGCCGCCCTGCTGCGCGTCCACGAGGCAACGGTCAGCCGTCGGATCAGGAAGCTAACGGACAAGGTCCACAAACAGCTGCTCAAAAGCCTGGAGGCCCGAGGCATGAGCCGTCGTGCTGCGCAGGAGGCGCTGGGTACTGATCCCCGAGATCTCAGCGTGAATCTGCGGAATCTGCTGCAAACTCCCCGGCCTTCCGCGTTCTCCGATCAGGAAGCGAATCGAGAACGAAACGGCGGTGAGCAACGACTATGAGCGATCAGCGCCATTCCGTAACTCATCCCGATGCCGATCAACTCAACGCGTTCATCTCAGGAGCGTTGAGCGAAGAGGCGCGCCGGGACAGTCTCGCGCATCTGGCGGAGTGTGCCGAGTGCCGCAGGATCGTGTTTCTGGC
>DASZAG010000053.1:0-32579 GCA_035945555.1 Acidobacteriaceae bacterium | reverse complement strand
CACTTATATGTTGGTGACGGACCCGAAGAATCCGGCGGTGGGATATTTTGCGTGGTCGATGAATACGGATGGGACTCCGCGGTCGACGGGGCCTGCTCCGGATGGGGAAGAGTACTTTGTGATGTCGCTGTATTTCGCGGCGCACCGGTGGGGGAACGGCAAGGGGATTTACAACTACCAGGCTGAGGCGGACAGGATTCTGCGCGGCATGCGGCATCATCCGGTTCTGACCGGCACAAGTCCGTTTCGCATCCATCCCGATGACCCGCCCTTCGTAACGCCCGACCACCCATGGCCGAGCCCGAACAATACGCACCTTGAAGAAGAGGCGATTGAGCAGGGCAAGCCTGCGGACTGGTGGTGGCATCGCTGGCGCGGGCCGGTCTCTTACAAGGAGACCATCGGGCCGATGGTTGACGAATCGCACTTCATGATTCGGTTTGTGCCCAACGTCGGTCCAAATGGGAACGTTGGGTTTACGGATGCGTCGTATCATTTGCCGGCGTTTTATGAGTTGTGGGCGCGATGGGGTCCAAAGGAGGATCGCGCGTTCTGGGCGAAGGCGGCGGATGTAAGCAGGGACATGTTCAGCAAGGTGACGGGGCCGAAGACGGGGCTGACTCCGGACAGAAACAACTTCGATGAAACGCAAATTGTGGGGCGCGACGGAACAAAGGAGCCGTTCGGGTATGACTCGTGGCGGAGCGTGAGCAACTGGTCAGTGGATTATTTGTGGTGGAAGAAGGATCCGCGCGAGGTGGAGCTGAGCGACCGGATACAGAAGTTCCTGTATGGGCAGGGAATGAACACGTTTGCGGATCGATACACGTTAGATGGGCAAGCGCTTTCGACGAGGCACTCGACGGGGATGATGGCGACGACGGCGGTTGGGAGTCTGGCGGCGACGGAAGGGCCGGTGTCAAAGGCATTTCTCCAGGCGCTGTGGATGCGCCGATTCCGTCGGGCGAGCAGCGCTATTTCGACGGCATGCTTTACCTGATGAGCATGATGCACGTGAGCGGCGAGTTCAGGATCATTCAGTAGGGGATAGGGTATAGGGGTTAGGCCTATAGAACGCCTATCTAGTTCTTTGGAACGTCCTGCCGAGAGGGCGCCTTGTTGGCCTGTGTTGATGAACCCTTATTGGTTGCGGCCTTCGGTTGGGGTGCGGGTGCTGCGTCGGGGTCAGCATCAGGGTCTGCATTTTGGGGGTCCGCTCCATAGATCACGAAACCCTGCCGGGCCTTCGTAGCGTCGCCGGTGGTCTTATTCGGTGTTCGCGTATGCGTTGCGCGCTGGGAGCGCTGCATTTCTGTGCGGCTCCAATGTAAAGTGATGACGCCGCCGGAGGTTGAGGTCTTAGTGGTCGAGGAGAAGCGACTCCCCTGGCTTCCCATCGCTCGTCCGATACTGCTGCCCAGTGAGCGGCCGGAAGTTCCAGCGGTCGAAACGCCTGCGCTTAAAGTCGCGGCCTCGCCCAGTGCCTGAGCGCTCGCGATACGCGGCCCCGCCGCAACACCCGTCACTATGGCCATTGCCACACACATTCCAAGTAGTTTCAAGGTGTGTCTCCCTTCTGGAGCCTGCTGATTGGGCTAAATGCTACCACTTTTTGACGGTCGTGCAGCACCTGAATCAGGCGTGTGGAATCAAGTCAATCCACTGGAGACGCAGTGGATTTCAGGCATTGTGGGAGGTGCAAACTCTTTGAATGCGTTGCCATTTGAGATTGCCCGGCGAAATCGGACCATGTTACTCTAACTTCAGACACTTAGGAAGTGTAACGAAGAGAACACAGGAGTAACGCACAGACGTGCTGGCACCTACCAGAAAATCAGAAATCATTTCGCAATACCGCACCCACGACGCCGATACGGGCAGCCCTGAAGTGCAGATTGCGATCCTCAGCGAGCGCATTGGCGAGCTGACCGAGCACTTCAAGGCCCACGCGAAAGACCATGCTTCGCGCCGCGGTTTGTTGATGCTGGTGAGCAAGCGCCGCCGCCTGCTTGACTATCTTAAGACCAACGACTCCGATCGGTATCGCGAAGTCATCGGCAAGCTCGGCCTGCGCAAGTAGGCCCGACGAATTTCCCTTTGTCCCTTACGCACAAGCGACGGAGACCAAGACAGGCAGGGAGCGCGCACGGCCCCGAGGGGGCAGCGTTTCCGCCAGTGAGTAATTGTCGATTGGGGAGCGGCCCGCAGTGAAGCGAGCGATGCTCCCCCATTCCTTCCGCGCCGGTGCGGCAGTCCCACCCGCGATCCCGCCAGCCTTCCAATTCGTTGATGCGCTCTTTGAAGCAGCGCGAGGCGGCCGTGGCGCCATCGCCCACCCCGAATAAGAAACGAGGATTCCATGAAACAGGACGTTACAGTCGAGCTTGCCGGCGGCAAGCGGCTGAATTTTGAGACCGGACGTATGGCCAAGCAGGCCTCCGGCGCCGCTCTGGTGAGCCAGGGCGAATCTGTTGTGCTGGCGACTGCGGTTGCCTCTCCCGACCCGAAAGAGGGTATCGACTTTTTCCCGCTGACGGTGGACTATCGCGAGTACACCTACGCTGGCGGGCGAATTCCCGGCGGATTTATCAAGCGCGAAGGACGGCCGAGCGAGCGTGAGATTCTTACCAGCCGCCAGATCGACCGACCCATCCGGCCGCTGTTCCCTGAGGCTTTCCGCAATGAGACGCAGGTGATTGCGCTGGTGTTTTCGGCGGACAAGGAAAATGATCCTGACGTCATTGGCATCAACGCGGCGAGCGCAGCGCTGGCGCTGTCGGATATCCCGTTTGGCGGACCGGTTGGCGCAGTGCGTGTGGGCCGTGTGAACGGCGAGTTCGTTATCAATCCGACTTACGCTGAGCGGCGCGAGAGCACGATCAACATCACGGTGGTGGGAACGAACGACGGCATTGTGATGATTGAGAGCGGTGCGAAGGAAGTGGAAGAGAGCGTAATTGTTGACGCGATCGAGTTTGGTCATACCGAGATCAAGAAGATCGTCGCGGCGATCAACGACCTGGTTTCACGCGCCGGCAAGCAGAAGCGCGCGGTGGTGGCTCCGGAGTTTGACACGGCGTATTACGAGGCCCTGAATGCGAAGGTTGGCGCGAAGCTCAAGGACGCGCTCGATACGCATGCACATCCGAAGACCGAAAGCTACGCGCTGGTGAAACAGATTAAGGAAGAACTGGCGAAGGAGATTCCCGAGGGCGAGACGGCTTCGGCGGACAAGAAGAAGCTGGCGAACTACTATGAGACTCTGCGCGAGCGGACCTTCCGCGAGCAGGTGACGAAGGAACGGATTCGTCCTGACCGCAGGGCCTTTGACCAGATCCGCCCCATCACGATTGAAGTTGGCGTGCTGCCGAGGACGCACGGTTCGGCGCTGTTCACGCGCGGCGAGACGCAGGCGCTGGTGACGGCGACCTTGGGCACAAACGATGATTCGCAACGCCTCGAGACTTATGAAGGCGAGCAGAAGAAGCGGTTCATGCTGCACTACAACTTCCCCCCGTTTTCGGTGGGCGAAGTAGGCCGCATGACCGGTGTGGGACGCCGCGAAATCGGTCACGGTGCGCTGGCGGAGCGCGCGATCAGCGCGGTTCTTCCTGGCGAAGAAGAGTCGCCTTATGTGCCGCGTGTGGTGTCGGACATTCTCGAGTCGAACGGATCGTCGTCGATGGCGACGGTTTGCGGCGCCAGCCTTGCGCTAATGGATGCGGGGATTCCGCTGAAGGGCGCAGTTGCGGGAATCGCGATGGGCCTGGTGAAGGAGGGCGATGATTACGCCATCCTGACTGACATTGCCGGAGCGGAAGACCACTACGGCGATATGGACTTCAAGGTTGCGGGAACCCGCAAGGGCATTACCGCGCTGCAAATGGACATCAAGATCAGCGGGATTACAGGCCAGATTATGCGCGAGGCGATGGAGCAGGCGCGCAAGGGCCGGATGTTCCTGCTGGACACGATGGACGCGGCGTTGAGCGGGACGCGTGAAGTGAAGTCGAAGTACGCGCCGCAGATTCGTACGCTGCAGATTCCAGTGGACAAGATTCGCGATCTCATCGGGCCTGGTGGTAAGGTGATTCGCGGCATCGTCGACGCGACTGGCGTGAAGATTGACGTAGACGACACGGGCCGCGTGAATGTGGCTTCGAGTGACGCTGAGGGTCTCGAAAAGGCATTGGCCATGATCAACGACCTGACGGCGGTGCCGGAAGTTGGCAAGACGTATCTGGGCAAGGTAGTTCGCCTGGCGGAGTTCGGGGCGTTTGTCGAGATCTTCCCCGGCACGGACGGACTGCTGCACGTGAGCGAAATTGCCGAGCATCGCGTGAAGGACGTAAAGGACGAATTACGCGAAGGCGATCAGGTGCTGGTGAAGGTGCTGGGTGTTGAAGGCAACCGCATCAAGCTGTCGCGCAAGGCTCTGCTGAAGGAGCAGCGCCAGAAACTTGGTCTGCCTGAGCCGAATGGGCAGGCGGTGGACATTGCAGCGTCGGGCGAGGCTGAGCCTAAGCCGCGCCGGCAGCCGCGTCCAGAGAATGCTGAGCGTCAGCCGACATCGAATGCGAGCACGATTACGATCGAGGGCGGGGAAGACTTCGACGAGCCGGGATTCGACGAGGCAGGCGAGGAGATCAACTTCAACCGCGCTGATGGAGCACCGCAAGGGCAGCCGCATGGCGAGCGTCGTCCGAGCGGCGGAGGCGGAGGCGGTGGACGCCGTCGCCGCGGACGTGGACGTCGCGGACCTGGCGGTGGCAGCGGCGGCGGAAACCGCGGCAACCAGTAACGAAAGACAATTAAACAAAAGGGCCGCACAGAGAGTGCGGCCCTTTTGTTTTTGAGACACTGATAACTCTTGAGATAACGTGTTCCATCCAAAGCTGCTTTGCTGCATCAGAATGTAGAGGGAGTACGTTAAACTGGCAGAAAATGAGCGCGTCCATGTACATCGTTGTAGAGGGTGAGGACCCCGGCTTCGACATCTTTGTGAACGGGCATGCCCTGGCGCGCAACGAGGATGCGTTGGAAAAGCTTGCCATGCGGCTGGGCGTGAAGCCGCTGCTGGAATTCTTCTCGGCGGACCAGAATTCGATGGCGCTGCTGCTGGAGGAGGGCGCGGGCGATCCTGAATGGGCACGGACGCTGCCGCCTCCACAATGGTTTTCACCTGAAGACGGTTTGACAACAGTAAAAACGCTGCTCAATTCTTTGAAGGATGCGCCGGGTACGCTGGGCTCTGAGACAGAGTTGGTTGTGACGGAACTGGCAGATTATGTGCGCGTGCTTGAGAAAACCGCGCAACACAATCTGCGCTGGCAGCTTGCGGTGAGCTGGAAGTAGCTGCGGGTCAGCAATCGCAAGCAAATATTCGTGAATTCACTCAAACTTCTCAAAATTCCCCTAAGCGCTCCTAATTCTTGTTTACCGTAGGGCGTCAGTCAATGGCGGCTCTTTTGCTGCGGGCAATGAGACGCCGAGGATCTTCGCGATGGTGGGTGCGACGCGGAGATTAGTGATGCTGCCGAGATCGACGCCGGGGCGGATGTGCGCGCCTGAGGCGACGAAGAGCGCTTCCATGTCAGGGTAAGTATTGAGGAAGCCGTGTGTGCCTTTTTCGCAATGAACGTCCTCTTCGAGCGGGCCCGTTGTTCCTTCGAAAAATGAATAATGCGGTTGGGCGACGAGGAAGAGGTCGGGTGCCTGATCGGTTGATGAGGCGGCGGGGATTCCAAACTGGCGTGCCTCGGCGTTGGTGTAGACGGCGGCGACTCCGGGAACACTTTCAAAATAGGACTTCAGCTTGGGTAACAGCGCGGCACGTTGGGTGGCATCGCGGATGTAGAGCAGCGCTATGCCGTCATCCTGCACGATCCAAACGTTGCCGTGATAGGTGCCGTTCTGTTCGGTGAGATAACCCTGCTGCACGAGCGCGACGTTGGGACGGATGATGTGGTCGTAGGTGGCGAATCCGTGATCGGAAGCGATGACGAAGGTGATGCGATTGAGGAGGTGGGCCTCACGCGCGGCGTTCACCAGCTTTTCGAGACGTGTGTCGGCGTAGGCGTACGCGGCATATGCAGCGGGAGAAAGTGGGCCGTACTCGTGCTGGAGCGTGTCGGTTTGGAGCAGATGGAAGAGCAGCAGGTTGGGCGTGTGGTGAACGAGGATGTCGATGGCGGCGTCAGTCCAGATTTCGTCGCGCCAAGCAGGATTGCTCTGGTCGTTGAACTGCGCGATCTGGTCCATGGTGACGAGATGCTGCGCTATGAGATCCTTTGCGATTGGGCTGTCGACGCTGGGGCGCTCGGCGAATTGCCAGCGCACGTTTTTCGCTCCATAGATGGCGACCCAGTCGACCTGGCCGGTGGTCATGCCCTGCGCGGCTAGGGCGTCATAGAGAGTTTCGGCGTGGACGAGGTCATCTTTAGAGACCCAGGGTTTGACCTGAGGTTCTGAACCGTCGGGCGGAAAGGTGATGAGTCCGTTGACCACGACGTGATGCTGGATAGCGTTGACTCCGGTGATGAGGGCAGTGTGGTTGGGCCAGGTCACGGTGGGATTGATGGGCTGCATGGCGTCGGCGTGCGCGCCGTTGGCTTCGAGCTTGCGCAGAGTGGGCATGGGTAACTGCGGGTCGCGGAGGGCGCGCGCGGGGAAGCCGTCAAGCGTGATGAGAACGACGATGGGACCATCCTTTGCGGCGGATCCGTCATTCTGTGCGTGCGAGATGGAAGAAGAGAGCAGCGCGAGTGCGAGTACGACGATCAGCGAGGCACGATTCAACACAGCACGACTCGACACAAAGGACATTCAATATTCCTTTCAGGAGAAAAATCTGCACCTTTGTCACTGTAACGGATGGTGCCGGCAAGTTACTGCGGGGCTAAGTAATGATCGTTTTGGTCATTCGATCGGTCATATTGCGAGATGGATTCGATAATATTAAGCATTAAAATCAATAACTTGCAGTGTTATGCACAAAACGGCCATTTATCAGTGGACAAAGTGATCAATATTTTCGTATCTTCGCTGCACGGTGTTTCAGGGGTGCCGTGCGGATTTTATCCGGCAAAAAAAAGAGGCTACAGAGCGATCAGGAAACAATTTGAGTGAGGACGCAATGAAAACAAAATTGAGAGTGTTGCTTGGATGTCTGGCTGTCGCGCTGATGTGCGTTGCAGCAGGCTGGGCACAGAGCGTGACTGGAACGGTCACAGGCACCATCACGGATACGAGCGGAGCGGTGGTTCCGGGTGCGAGGGTGGTGGCACATAATCTCGCGACGAATGTGTCTACGCCCAGTACTACGGACGCCGACGGCGCTTATCGCATCGGGCATTTGCCCATCGGCAGGTACGAAGTGATCGTGCAGTCGAGCGGCTTCAACAAGCAGACGCTGCCGCCCTTCAGCCTCGAAGCGACGCAAACAGTCACCTTCAACGTCAAGCTTGTGGTACAAGGATCGTCCACCACTGTGGAGGTTTCCTCGGCGGCGCCCATTCTGGACACACAGGATGACACGATCAGCAGCACATTTACGGCAAACACGATCGAGAATTTTCCGCTGAATAATCTCGACTTCAGCGCGCTGACGCTGTATGTACCGGGAGCGACATCGACATTCGGCACCACGGGCACCGACAACTCCGGGCGCGACACGTACTACAGCGACTCGGTGAACCTGAACGGTAACCGCGCACAGGCGAACAACTATACGCTTGAAGGCCTCGACATTAACGAAACCTTCAACAACGAGATCGGCTACAGTCCGGCTCCGGCGGCGTTGGCCGAGGTGAAGGTGCTGACGGCGAACTCGCCGGCGGATTTCGGCAACGTGAACGGCGCGGGCGTGGCGACCGTGTTGAAGAGCGGCACGAACTCATTCCACGGTTCGGCTTATGGCTATGTGCAGGACTGGCGCTTCAACGCAAACTCGTGGCAAAACGACAACCAGACGCCGGCGGTCGCGAAAAACCCTTATTCGCGGGACTTGTTCGGCGGTACGCTAGGCGGCCCGATTCTTCGCGACAAGCTGTTCTTTTTTGTGGACTATCTTGCTGCGCGGGAGCATACAGGGGGCACCGGTTTCACCAGCTTGCTGACGGCGAAGATGCGCACCGGTGACTTCTCCGAGCTGCTGGCGGTGAACGGCCCGGTGAACGGCCAGTTGTATGACCCGCTGAACAACAACCAGCCATATGCAGGCAATCAGAATGTTCCGATTCTGAATCCGGTGGCACAGTTCCTGATCGCCAATCCGAGTCTTTATCCTGAGCCGAACGCCACTCCAGCCGCCGGCACGGTGGCACAGAACAATTACCAGGGCAGGCAGCGCAGCTACTCTGCCAACAACCAAGGCGACATCAAGATCGACTACGACAAGAGCGACAAGGACAAAATTACCGGCTTCTATTCGATGGGCACGGCCTATACCGGCACCACGCCACTGCTGGCGATCAGTTTCAGCGGGCCAAACCTTTATCCCGACCACCTGGGCGGCGTGACGTGGGTGCATACCTTCACGCCTTTGCTGGTGAACAAGGCAACGGCAGGCTTTACACGCGTGGTATGGGCAAACAACTTCAACGTCGACTCGACCGGTCAATTCGGCACCAGCGGCAACGCGAAGGTGGGCATTAGTTTCCCCAACCAGACGATTCCAGGCTACTCGGCCCAGAATATGGGCCTGTTTGCCGGCGGCAATAATGACCAGGGCGGCGGACTGATCGATAACACGTGGACCTACAACGACACGCTGGGCTGGGAGCACGGCAAGCACTACTTCAGCATCGGCTTTTCGGCGCTGCGTTACGAGAACAACTATCCGACGGCGAACAATTACGGCTACCTGGGCTCACTGAGCTACTCGGGGCAATTTACTGAGGACTCGGCCACCGGGGTGGGCGGCTACGGGCCAGCGGACTTCATGCTGGGTCGAATCAGCTCGGTGTCAGCAACGCTGGCCGCGGTCAACGTGGGTCAGCGGCAGTGGCGCACGGGCTTCTACTTCACCGACGACTGGAAGCTGACGCCCGCTCTGACGATTCACTATGGTTTCCGCTATGAGCTCGACGAACCGTGGGTGGAGGAGAACAACAAGACGGGCAACGTAGACGAGGTAACCGGGCAGCTTCTCTATGCGCACGCGGTTCCCGCAGGAGCGCCACCGGGTTCGGGCTTGTGCAGCAACCGCGCCTGCTATGACTGGAACTTCCACCAGTTCATGCCTCAGCTCGGTTTTGCTTACCAGGCTAGTAACCGATTTGTGGTTCGCGGAGGCTACAGTGGGACGAGCTTCTTTGAAGGCAACTCCTCCAATCAGCGGCTGACTTCAATCACGCCTTTTATCCAGGCGCTTAACTTCAACGTCGGGGCTGTCTCACCCACGAACGTGCCCACTCCGCTGACCACCCAGAATGCTTTCAGTGGGTCGCCGCAGGGCAGCGGAACCTACAACGTCTATCCCAAGAATATTCAGCCGGCCTATGTGGGTAACTACAACCTGACCCTCGAGTACGCGCTAACCCGTCTGCTGTCGCTGCAGGTCGGCTACGTGGGCGAAAGCGGCCAGCACATCGAAGATTATGGCAACCTGAACCAGTACAGGGTTCCTAGCAACGTTCCGGGAATCCTCGACGCTAACGGAAACAATACTTCGGCGCCGTTCTACAACAGCCAGTACATCGGCTGCAACTCGGCTCCAGCTTCGGCGGTCTGCTCGAATGGCCTGCTGGTTACCGAGTCTCGCGCCATGATGAATTACAACGGCCTGCAGACGGTACTGCGGCAGCGATTGTCCAATGGCCTTGAGTACACCGTGAATTACACGTATTCGAAGTCGATGACAAACGCCGTGGGCAACTATGGGTTGAATGACGGCGGATACAACGCAGATCCGGGCTTCCAGAACTACTACGATAGCCACGCGGATTATGGCGTAGCGGGATCTGACATCAAGCACAACCTGACCGGCAGCCTGGTCTACGCCCTTCCCGTAGGACACGGACTCAGGTATCTGTCTGGCTCCGGTCGCCTTGTCGATGAGGCGCTTGGAGGCTGGAAGGCTGCCTCCTCGTTCCTGTTCTACAGCGGCTACCCGGAGACCATAGGTGGCGGCAACAGCAACGTAAACAGCTACGGCATGTCGCGCGCCAACCAGTACCGTCCGCTGGTTATTCACAACCGCTCTCGATTCGCCTGGTTCGGCACCGATCCATCGGCGACGCCTTGCACCACGCCAGGAGTGGACGACGGCAAATGCGCCTTCGGCGTGCCGGCGACCGGCACCTTCGGCACCTCGTCGAACGGTTCTGTGCGCGGGCCCGGCTACCGCAATGTGGATGTCTCCGCTTTCAAGGACTTCCGCATCGTGGAGGAGCAGACGGTGGGCTTCCGCTTCGATGCCTTCAACGTGTTGAACATGCCCAGCTTCGGTGATCCCGATCTGAGCCTTGGACAGCTGAACGGTGGACCCCAATTCGGGTTTCTCGCGCAGAACAGCTCGATTCGTTCGAACGCGCGGAGCCTCCAGTTCTCGCTGCACTACAACTTCTAAGGGAACAAACGGGCAAGCGGCCGTCGCGAATGATTTGGGCGGCCGCGGCTCGGTGGCATCTTCCTCAGGACTGCGGAGGCACCTTCTGTGATCCTGAGCTATTTTTTTGAGCTTTCGACGGGGTGAGTAGTGATGGCGGTTCTTGAGATTTGCGTCGATTCGGTGGATTCGGCGGTTGCGGCTGAACAGGGGGGAGCGCAGCGTGTGGAGTTGTGCAGCGCGCTGGCTGAAGGCGGAGTGACCCCAAGCCTGGGTCTGATTCGCGCGGTGCGATCGCGCATCAAAATTGGGCTTCATGTGATGATTCGGCCGCGTGCGGGCGATTTCCTTTATTCGGAAGATGAGATTGCTGTCATGCGGGACGATATTGCGAGGGCCGCGGAATGCGGGGCTGATGGCATTGCCATTGGATTGCTCACGGCCGACGGTGATGTGGATGTGGAGCGCACGCGGAAAATGGTGGCGCTGGCGCGACCCATGGAAGTGACGTTCCACCGGGCATTCGATTTGGTTCGCGACATTGAGGCAGGATTGCAGGATGTGATCCAGACAGGCGCAGAGCGCTTACTTACGTCTGGCGCTGAACCGAGCGCCATGCAGGGTCGCCATCGCATTCGCGAAATGGTGCAGGCATCAGCGGGGCGGATTCGCATAATGGCGGGAGGTGGGGTCCGGGCGGAAAACGTCCGCGAGATCGCTGAAGCTACGCATGCGCCCGAGTACCACGCGGCGCTGCGTCGCTCCGCGCCAGATGCCATGCTGTTTCATCGGAAGAAGATTCATTTTGGTGACCCCGCTTTGGATGGCCAAGTTCGAAAGGTTGTGAGGGCTGCGGATGTGAGAGCGCTGCGTGAGATGCTCGGCACGACGACACATTCGGCGGTGGCAAAGGGCAAAAGCTGACGTTTGTCACTGGGTGCGCGCGGCCATTTCGTACAATGAAAGCGCACCCGATGGGTGTATTTCTGGTTCGAACGGCAAGACATGTCTTCAAAGACCGAAAAGCGCGCGAAGGAAATCCTTCGATTATTGTTGAGCACTGGAAAAACCTCTGTTGAGGACCTGACGGAGCGATTTTCCACTTCACCGGCGAGTATCCGGCGGGACTTGGTGCGCCTTGAAGAGCGCGGGCTGGTGCATCGCACGCATGGCGGAGCGATGTTGGCGGGGCAAATCTACGAGCCGTTCAGGTTTGACGCGTCGTTTCATGTGCGCGAGGGGCGGTTTACTCCGGAGAAACAGCGCATTGCACTGCTGGCTGCAGACATGGTGGGCGAAAACGAGACGATTGGATTTACAGCCGGTACGACGACAACACAAGTGGCCCGCGCGCTGCGGCTGCGGTCGGGACTGCACATCATTACGAATGCGGTGAACATAGGAATGGAGTTGAGCTCGAGCAACGGGCTCGACACGACGCTGACCGGCGGTTGCATGCGATGGCCCAGTGCGTTTTCGCTGATCGGCCCGACAGCTCTGGAAGCGCTGAACGTTGTGATGATGGACAAGGTCTTCATTGGAGTGACCGGCATCGATCCCGAGCATGGCGCGACAACGATTGAGGCCGATGAAGCTGCGGTGTTCCGCGTGATGACGCGCAGGGCGAAGCAGGCAATTGTTGTGTCGGACTCGAGCAAAGTGGGGATGGTAAGCCCGGCGGTGATTTGCGCCACGACCGATATAGATGTGCTGATTACGGATGACGGCATTTCTGAGCAGGCGATCAAGGCGTTCCAGAAATGCGGAGTTGAGGTTGTAATCGCTTAGGCGCTAGAGATTGCGGAGTGGCCCAACCTTCGTTTCGCGAAGGATGGGCCACCCAGGTATTCATGATTACGGTTGTTTGTCGCTTAATGATGGGGGAGCGTCGGAGGGTGATGATCCCCAGGATTTGTCTGGGTTGGGGCCGAGGGTGAAGTTCAAAGTTCCGCCGTCGGTGATGGAGTGGAATCCAACCCAGTTTTTGCTGTGCGCGTGCCCGTTGAGTTGCACGCTTTGGATATAGGGATTGTCGGCGGGGGTTCCTTGTGTGTTGATGGTGAAGTCTTTGCCGGAATAGGGCGCGTGCAGGTGAATGACGACCTTGGAGAAGACAGGGCTGACGAGTTCATAGGCGAGGCTGGCTGGATCGACGCTGTAGATGCCCATCATGCTGAGGACCGCCCATGAGGACATTGCTCCGCAGTCGTCGTTGCCAGGGATGCCGTTAGGCGCAGTGGTGTAGTTCTCATTCAGGATGCGGCGAACGATGCGCTGCGACTCCCAGGGCTTGCCAGAGAAGTTGAATTCGAAGGGCGCTTCGAGGTCGGTCTCGTTGTAAGGGTTGTAATACTGCGCGTACCAGGACGGAACTTTGTAGTTGAAGAATCCTTCGAGGCGCTGGTTGAAGAGATCGCGACCCATGACGTTGACGACCCAGGCGAGGTCTGCCGGTTCAAGCCATTGATAGTGCCAACCGGTGCCTTCGATGAATCCGTGCAGGTTTTGAGCGGGATCGAAGTGCGGAACCCACTGACCGTCGGCATCACGCGGGCGGAAGAAGCGGTCAGCGGGATCAAAGTTGTTTCGATAGTAGAGGGCGCGATCGTAGAGGTTTTTGGCATCGCTGGTCTTGCCGAGGTTCAGAGCGACGCGGTAGAGAGATGAGTAGGCGATGACGTCTTCCTGAAGTTGCGAGACAGAGCCGTAGGACACTTTGTCATCCGGCACGTAATGGACCTTGTTGATCCACTGAATTCCGGCTTGGCCTTCGTAGGGATGGCCCGGTGGCGGCGGCTCTGTTGCATCTTTGAGCATGCCTTCCCATCCGGCTTTCATGTCGAATCCGTGGAGGCCATCGAGCCATGCGGTAGCGAGTGCGACGGTGAGAGGGCTACCTGCCATAACGTTGGTGTAGCGGTTGATATGCGGCCAGCGATCGATCCATCCGCCCTGCTGATACATGAGCACGATGGATTGCGCCATGTCCTGCATGCGTTGCGGCGCGATCATGGCGAGCAGGGGGATTTCGTCGCGATAGATATCCCAGCCGGAGTAATTGGCGTATACCTTGTGGCCGGCAGGTGCGGTGTGAATGTTGCCGTCAAAACCAAGGTAGCGCCCATCGGCGTCGCTGAAGATAGACGGCATGAGCAAGGAGTGGTAGAGCGCGGTGTAGAAGACTGTGCGCTGATCGGCGGTTCCACCGGAGACATCGATGACATGCAGGTCGCGGCTCCACGCGGCGCGCGCGTCTGAGCGAATCTGGGAGAAGTCCTTTGAGGCGGCTTCGGTTTTGAGGTTAGTCGCGGCGCCGTTCGGGTCAACGTAAGAGATGGCGATCTTAACGGAGATGGTCTGCTTGTGGTCCTGGGGGGCGAAGGTGGCGTAGGCGCCTGTCGAAGCGTCGTGTGTGGATTGCTCTGCCGAGCGACTATCTGTGGTGATGACGGGGTCGTTCTGATCTGTGCCGCTCCAGGTTCCAAAGGAAGAAAACGGCCGGCTGAAGGTCATGATGAAGTAGACCTTGTAAGTTTGTTTGTTGCCGCAGAAGGCGTGGTTTTCGACGTAACCTTCGATCTGGTTGTTGCCGGTGATTTGGATCTGCGCGGCGGCTGTGTTGTTGAGCGTGTGGCTGATCGGAACGAGGATGTTGGCGGATTTGCCCGCTGGGAATGTGAACTGCGCGATTCCGGTGTGATCTGTGGCGCTCAGCTGAGCATTAATGTCCCATTGAAGAAGGCGCACCTGGTAGTAACCGGGAGTCGCTGTTTCCAGCGCGTGCGAATAAGGAGATTGGATGTCGTCGATCTGCGTGTGAATGGGGCCGGTGGTCGCAGTGAAGAAAACGTCGCCTTCGTTTGGGCAGCCTGGGCCACTCATGTGCGTCATGCTGAAGCCGTGAATTTGGGAGTTATCGTAGTGGTAGCCGTAGCCGGTGTCTTCTGTGTCGGGGCTGAGCTGGACCATTCCGAAAGGCGTGGTTGCTCCGGGAAAGAGATTGTTGCCGTCTCCCGGTCCTGATCCGGTGCCGATGATTGGGTTCACGCTGGCTACAGGATCGGTTGACTGAGCTTGTGCATGCGGGATGCAAAGCGCTGCGAAGGCAAGCAGCGTCAAGACAGAGAATGCGACTTTGATTCGTAGAAGTTTTCTCATGGGCAAGTAATGGTCCTGTGGATGATGTGACGCGGAGCGCCCGTTGAACGGCGTTGTTCGTTGGGAGAAGTCATTCGCGGCTAACTGCGCGCGACGTAGACGTCTCCCGCTCATTGCGAGAAAGAAGACCTATTTGTACACAGCGCCTATTATTCCACCTATTCCAACGCCGATGCGGCTACACATTCGTGGGCGATTTGAAGGCCTTCGTCGGAAGGAATGACGTGGGCCTGGAGGCGCGAGCCTGGAAGGGAGAGGCAAGCCGGTCCGGAGGTGGAGAGCAGGTTGATTCCTTCATCGAAGTCGAGGCCGAAAGTGGAGAGTCCGCGGCAGACCTGCTCGCGGACAGTTGGCGTGTTTTCGCCGATGCCCCCGCCAAAGATGACAGCTTCGGGCTTTTCGAGGGCGGCGAGATAGCCTCCGACGGCGAGGCGTATGCGGTAGGCGAACATTTTGAGCGCGAGCTGAGCGGCGTCGTCAATGCGGCTGGCGAGGTCGCGAGTGTCGAAAGTGTCTCCAGCAATGCCGAGGAGGCCAGAGCGCTGGTTGAGGATGTGCATGACCATACCGGCACTGGCTCCGAGCTTGCGCATGAGCAGCGGGACGATTGCGGGATCGATGCTACCGGAGCGGGTACCCATCATGAGCCCTCCAAGCGGTGTGAGGCCCATGGTGGTGTCGATGGAGCGGCCGTTCTGAATGGCGGCGGCGGACGATCCGCTTTCAAGATGCAGCGTGACGATGTTGACCTTGTCGAGGGGCTTGCCGGATGTTTGAGCGTATTGCTCGAGCATGTAGCGGTGGGACAGTCCGTGGAAGCCATACTTGCGAATGCCGAACTGGTCGGCGATCCCGCAGGGAATGGGGTATCGCCACGCGTGTTCGGGAACGGTGGCGTGGAAGGACGTGTCGAACGCGGCATAGACAGGAATGCCGGGCAGATCTTTGTCGACGGCAGCGAAGACATCGAGCGAGCCTTTGTTGTGCAGCGGGGCTAGTTCCTCGAAGGCTTCAATATCTCGTTTGACTTTGGATGTGAGGGGCTCCGGACGCAGATATTTGCTCCCTCCGTGGACGACGCGCACGCCGATGAGATCGAGATGCCGGATTGGCTGCGAATACCGATGGCGGAGCAGGTCGAGTGCGCAGGCGGCTGCGGAGCGCATGTCGTGGGCCGGGCAGGGATGAGTTTGGGAGACTTTTCCGTCATGGTAGATGAGCAGATGGGGCTGTTTCCCGATGCCTTCAACGGAGGCGCTGAGAAGTTTTCGGCCCTGCGAGGCGATGGTTTGCGCAGCTTGAACCCCGATGAGTTCGAATTTAAGCGAAGCACTGCCGGGGTTGAGCGAGAGGACCAAAGACATGGCAGATGTGATGCCGAGAAAAGAGGGCGGAAAGCCGCAGAAATGCGAAACTGCTTAAAGCACTGTAAAAAGCGAACGGGCGGCAACCTTAAAAGGCACCGCCCATTCTTCCGAATTGTAGAAGACCCGGCTCGGCTAACCGGTAAAGCAACTTGTGCTAATCCCGAAAGTCGGGACAAGCGAGCTCGGCCCGCGTTTCCCTGGTTCTTCCGGTATAACCCTGGTTGCGTGAGTCTACTCGCGACCATCCGATAGATTCCAGTTTCCTGGACGCATCGCGAGTATCGTTGCCGATTCTCTTGATGGTCATTTGTTTACTCTCTCCTTTTTGGAAGATTTCTCTCCCGTTAATCAGTAAGAGTGGCGTCGGCGGGATGGAGTTGCCATGAAGCGATCCCGAGATGTTTGCATGTAGCGAAAGAGTGGATCGCAGCAAGCGAGCGGCGAAGGGCCTGTGGCTGGTATTCTTTATTGTGCATCCCATCGTTCCGATGCCATGACCCCTGCGAGGATTCGTTGGGGCAGTCTCTCCGCCCGGATGATTCCTCACCAGATGAATACAGCGCCCCGGCTCCCCGTCGGGTAGCGGCTTCGTTGACGACGCTTGCGTCAGAGAGGAAGGTCAGCCGGTGCAGATTGAAAGAACCAAGGTATTCGACACGCTGTTCGCGCAGTATGAAGGGCCGGCCTTTTCCGTTCGCTTGTGGGATGGATGGACCTGGAGTTCTCCGGCGCGTGGCGGCCCAGTCTGCACGCTTGTTTTTAACTCGGAGGACGGGCTGCACTCGCTGGTTATGCGCCCGAGCGAGATCACGCTGGGAGAGGCATTCGTATCAAAGGAAGTCGACGTGGAGGGCGATATCTTTTCTGTGTTTGATGTGGCGGAACACATCTTCCAGTGCGCGCAGGGGCAACGGCAGCGGGTAATAGAAGTGCTGGCGGGGCTGATCTCAAATGTCGGCTATCGACTGACGCAAGGGCGTACACACTCGGTGGAAAGAGACGCCAAGTCGGTTTCGTACCACTACGATCAGCCAGTGGAATTTTACAAGCCATGGCTGGGGAAGACGCTGGCGTATTCGTGCGCGTATTTTGACTCTCCTGAAGACGGCATTGATGAGGCGCAGTGGAACAAGCTGGAGTTGATTTGCAGGAAGGTGCGACTGAGGGCTGGCGAGCGCTTTCTGGATATCGGGTGCGGATGGGGAAGCTTGATTCTGCATGCGGCGACGGAGCATGACGCAAAGGCCCAGGGGATTACAGTAAGCCGCGAGCAGGCAACGGTTGCGGCGCAGCGCATTGAGGACGAGGGCGTGAAATCGCGCTGCGAAGCTGCGTTGCTTGATTACAGAAAGGCGCCAGAGCAGTTCGGTCCTTTTGACAAGATCGCCAGCGTGGGAATGTTTGAGCATGTAGGGCTGAAGAATTTGCCGCTGTATTTTGCGACGGTGCGGAAACTGTTGAAGCCGGGCGGAGTGTTTCTAAATCATGGCATCGCGCGGGCGCAGTTCCAGGGAATCCACGGCGAGTCGTTCCTGAATAATGTAGCGGTGCCGTTTTTGCGGGAGACCCTGATGTTCCGGCGGCCACGGAACTCCTCTTTCATTGATAAGTATGTCTTCCCGGATGGCGAGATAGTGACGATTGCGCAGGCGATTCGTGCGGCGGAGGGCGCAGGGTTCGAGGTGCGCGACGTGGAAAACCTGCGCGAGCATTACGACCTGACGTTGCGACGCTGGGTGGAAGGATTGCAGCGAAATAAAGATGCGCTGCTGAAGCTGGTTTCAGAGAAGACCTACCGAATATGGCTGCTGTACATGGCAGGATCGGCTGCCGCGTTTCGCAGGGGCGATATTGCGGTGTTTCAGACGCTGCTTGCGAATCCCGAACACGGGCGGAGCGGGTTGCCGCTTCGGCGCGAGGACTGGTACGAGCCGGGGCCGATGGCGATGAGCCATTAGGCGACTAGAAGAAGTGAAGGCAGTAAGTGCCTGCGTGCAAGTATTGTCTTTACATCTGTCTAGGTACTCTGGCATCTTAATCGCGTAGCCGGCGAGCCCGGATGCCGTAATCTGAAAATTAAGTTCCAAAATCCGATCCTCCAGCGAGAGTAGACGTCCGAGCATGGAAAGCCAGGCCGCACTGAAGTTTGAAGTTGCAGTTCTGACCGATGTGGGTTGCAAGCGCAGCAATAATGAAGACAGTTTTGGCTATGACGTTTCCACCCGTATTTTTACGGTGTGTGACGGCATGGGCGGATTGGCTGCGGGCGAGGTCGCGAGCAGCACAGCGGTGAATGAGCTGCTTAGTTACTTCACTAAGTCAGAAGGGCAAAACCTGGGCGGCGAGAAGCGGCTTGATCAGGCGATTCGCCACGCCAACCGCCAGGTGTTTGGGCTAGCGCAAAGCAAGAACGAGTTGCGGGGGATGGGAACGACGCTGGTATCAGCGTGTGTGGATGGGCGCAAGCTCGTGATAGGAAACGTGGGTGACAGCAGAGCTTACTTCCTTCGCGATGGCGAGTGCATCCAGATGACGCATGACCACTCGTACGTCGCCGAGCAGGTGCGCAAGGGTGTGATGACTCCGGAAGCCGCGGTGACGTCGCCACTGCAATCCTTGATTACCCGGGCCATCGGCACGTGGGAAGATGTTGAGCCGGACATTTTTACTGCAGACATCGAGGACGGCGACACGCTGCTGCTGACCACAGATGGTCTTACGCGTTATGCCGACAGCGAGGCGATTGGCAGCCTGGTATTCGATGGCAACGACCTGCAGGGAGCGTGCCGCGCGCTTATCGACCTGGCACTGCAGCAAGGTGGCATAGATAACGTGACCTGTATGCTGGTGCGCTGGGGTGAATGAGGCAGGGATTAGCCGGAGTCGGGTCCGACTATTTGGATCTGCGCGTGATTGCGCGGAAAAGGGGCGCTCCCCAGGCGCCTGCGGCAAGCGCGGAGCCGAAGAGGATGACAGCATCAATGCTTTCGCGCCCTTCAGGCGACCAGTAGACATTCGCAAGGTTGAGCCATAGCGCAAATTCATCGAGCGTGAGAGCGGCTCCGACTCCATAGAGAACAGCGAGAAGGCGGCTGAGAAAAATTGCTGTCGGTGTGGTGCCGCTGCCAAGTTCGGCAAGCCATGCGTAGCCGACGGCGAGCAGGATGAGGATTCCCCAGACGAGATGGTGAATGTGGCGGCCGTGAAACTCGACCCACCCGAACGGGCCGATGTGATGCGTGATGCAGAAGACCAAAAGGCGCACACCAAGAAAGGTGACGAAAAAGCTGACAGATGCGATAAAGAGGCGCCGGCGGGGTCGATCGGGAATATGCTTGTGAATTAAACCGCCCAATCGCGTGCGATGAAGAAGGATCAGCATTACCGCCGTGGCGACGGCGGCGAATATCAAGAGAATCCATGCACCGGTTATATGCATTTAACATTCACCCCGAGAGTCGGACGAGTTGCTCGGCTTCGACGCGTGGGCCGAGAATCGAGACCCTGGGCACCTGGCCGCGTGCCATTGCCACCTCGTCGCAGCGGTAGAGACGCGGGCAATTCTGGCAGTCCTTAAAGATTTTATCCGGCAGCGCTGCGCGGTCTTCGACTTCGCGGAATCCGTAGTTGAAGAAGAATCCAGGAATGCGCGTGAAGAGGCAGACGCAGCCCACACCGTGCGTCTCCGCCTCTTCGAGCAGGGCGATCAGGATTTTCCCGCCAACGCCATGGCTCTTTGCTTCGGGGCGCACGACGATGGAGCGAACTTCAGCCAGGTGCGGACCGTAGAGATGCAGGGCTCCACAGCCCTGAAAGACTCCGGCTTCGGTTTCGGCGATTGTAAAGTCGCGGACGTTCTCGCATATCTCCGCGAACGCGCGCCGCAATAAGGTGCCGTCGTGCGAGAGACTGTTGACGAGGTCGTAAATGTTGGTCGCGTCCTGGAGGCGCGCCTTACGGACCTGCATAGGCCACCTCTGTTGGACGGCTGAGGCTCTGGACGCGTGCTTCGGCTTCCGCAAGCGCTTGGCGAACACGCTCGCGTGCTGTGCCACCGATCACGTCATGGCAGTCCAAGGTGGCTTCCAGCGTGATTGCCTCATAGAAGTCCTGCTCGAATTCAGCACCGAACTGCTTCAATTCGTCGAGACTGAGCGAATTGAGCTCGCAACCCTTGTCGAGACAATAGCGGACAGCGTGGCCGATTTTTTCATGCGCTTTGCGGAAGGGAACTCCCTTGTGCACAAGATAAGTGGCGGCAGCCATGGCGTTGAGGAATCCGCTATCGCAGGCGGCGCGCATACGATCTTTGCGGAACGTGAGCGCCGATGTGAATGAGGCGAGCACCTTGAGCATCTTCAATGTTTCCGCACCCGCAAGAAGCACGGGCTCTTGAGTCTCCTGTAGGTCCTTGTTGTACGCGAGGGGCAGGCCCTTGAGTTGCATCGTGACAGCCTCGGCTGCACCGTGAATACGGCCTACTTTGGCTCGCACTAATTCTGTGAGGTCCGGATTTTTCTTCTGCGGCATAGCGCTGGAGCCGGTAGAGAAGGCCTCAGGAAGCTCTGCAAACCCGAACTCCGCGGTGGCGAAGAGTGTGATCTCCTCAGCAAAGCGGCTGGCGTGCAGCGCAAGCAGTGTCAGGACGTGCAAAAACTCGAGCACGAAGTCGCGGTCGCTGGTCGCGTCTATGCTATTGGCGGTTGGCGCGGAAAATTCAAGCGCGTTTGCGGCGATATTACGGTCGAGAGTAAGTGTCGCTCCGGCAACGGCTCCGGAACCGAGCGGACAATAATTCAAGCGCCGGGCGCAGTCATCGAGGCGGGATGCGTCGCGAAGCAGCATTTGCGCATACGCTAGCAACCAATGAGCTATCAAGACTGGCTCGGCCCGCTGCAAGTGTGTGTACGAGGGCATGGCAGCGTCGCCTGCGGCCTTGGCCTGTTCGAGCAGAGCAGCAGCCCATGCTGTGAGTTGCGAATGCAAAGCGGCGATGCGGCCGCGAACGTGCAGGCGCAGATCGGTGGCGATTTGCTCATTGCGGCTGCGGCCCGTGTGCAGCTTCAGTCCCAGATCGCCTAGGCGCTCCACCAATTTCAGCTCGACAAAGTGGTGAATGTCTTCAGCCTCTTTGTTGTCGCCAACCTGTTCAGGGATTGCAGAACAATCGTCGAGAATCGCTCCGAGTGCGGAACGTATTTGCGAAGCTTCGTCTGCGCTCAAAATGCCGGCCGCTTCGAGTGCGAGCGCATGGGCGCGGCTCGCAGCAATCTCATTGGGGAGAAGCTGCCAGTCGAAGCGAATTGAGCGCTGCCACTGGTCGAAGAACGGGTCCAGCGGCTCGCGAAAGCGCCCGGACCACATCTTGGCGGTATGTTCACTCATGAATTGTCTTTCCCCTTTGCGGTCCCGCTATTCAGGCGCGGCATCTCCAAGCCATCGCTCAGCGTGACGAAGCCGTTCTGCGCGTAGGTCATCAGCTTAGAACGTGTGTCAGTGATGTCCAGGTTCCGCATGGTGAGCTGGCCGATGCGGTCGCGCGGAGAGAAGACGGACTCGGTCTTCTCCATGCTGAGGCGCTCGGGGTGAAAGGTTAGGTTGGGAGACTCCGTATTCAGGATCGAGTAGTCGTTGCCGCGGCGCAGCTCGATCGTGACCTGGCCGGAGATGGCGCTCGCTACCCAGCGCTGCGCGGCCTCGCGAAGCATAATGGCCTGAGGATCGAACCAGCGTCCCTGGTAGAGGAGGCGACCGAGTTTGCGGCCGTTCTCGCGGTATTGTTCGATCGTGTCCTCATTATGAATTCCGGTGATGAGGCGCTCATAGGCAATGAAGAGCAGGGCCATGCCGGGGGCCTCATAGACGCCGCGGCTCTTGGCTTCGATAATGCGGTTCTCAATCTGGTCGCTCATGCCGAGGCCGTGGCGGCCGCCGATGCGATTGGCTTCGAGCATCAATTCAACCGGATCGGGGAACTCCCTGCCGTTTAGGGCCACAGGAAGACCTTGTTCGAACCGCACAGTCACTTCCTGGGGCTTGATATCGACATCGTTCCGCCAAAACGCTGTTCCCATAATGGGCGCGACGATTCGAATGCTGCTGGAAAGCAGCTCGAGGTCTTTGGCTTCGTGAGTAGCACCGAGGATGTTTGAGTCGGTGGAGTAGGCTTTCTCCGCGGACATCTTATAGCCAAAGCCGGACTTCTGCATGAAGGCCGACATCTCGGCCCGGCCGCCCAGTTCGTCAATGAAATCCGGGTCAAGCCAGGGTTTGTAGACCTGCAGGCGAGGATTGACAAGCAGACCGTAGCGATAGAAGCGCTCGATGTCGTTGCCTTTGAAGGTCGAGCCGTCGCCCCAGATGTCGACGCCGTCCTCTTTCATGACCGTGACCAGCATGGTGCCCGTAACGGCGCGTCCAATGGGTGTGGTGTTGAAGTAGGTGACGCCTGCGGTCGAGATGTGGAACGCACCGGACTGGAGAGCCGCGATGCCTTCGCGAACCAGAGGCCCACGACAATCGATCAGCCGGGCGTTTTCCGCACCATATTCGAGCGCCTTGCGAGGGATGGAGTCGTAGTCGGTTTCATCCGGCTGCCCAAGATTGGCGGTATAAGCATAGGGGATCGCGCCCTTCTGCTTCATCCAGTGAAGCGCGGCGCTGGTATCGAGGCCCCCGGAAAAAGCAATGCCGACTTTCTGACCGACCGGGAGGCTTTCAAGAATTACAGACATTTCGTTCAAGCCCTCAAGATATTTCAGTGTTCGTGGTGCGAAAAGTTAAGTCATCGCGATTGTGCGCAGGATCCAGGTTTCTGAGCACGCCCATCATTGAATTGCTGTTTCTCGCGCCGCTCCGCCCAGTAGGAGCAGCAACAAGGCCTTCTGCGCATGCATGCGGTTTTCGGCCTGATCGAAGACGGCGGATTGCGGACCATCGAGAACGGCATCTGTGACTTCAGCATTGCGATGCGCCGGCAGGCAATGCATGAAGACTGCGTGCGACGCGGCATGCGCCATCAGTTGCTCATTCACCTGATACGGCTTAAAGATCGGCGCGCGTTTCGTAACCTCATGCTCGAACCCCATGCTGGTGCAGACGTCCGTATAGACAGCATCGGCTCCCGTGACGGCGACAACGGGATCGTTGACGAGGTTAATGCTGCCTCCTGTCTCGTTCGCAATTGCGCGGGCCTGCGCGACAATGTCAGCCTTGGGTGAATAGTTTTTCGGGGATCCAACGGTGCAGTGCGCCCCGAGTTGCGCCGCAGTGAGCATGAGCGAGTGGCAAACGTTGTTTCCATCGCCAACATAAGTGAAGTGAAGCCCCTTGGCTGTGCCGAAGCGCTGCTCGATGGTCATGAAGTCGGCGAGCGCCTGGCAGGGATGTTCCAGATCGCTGAGCGCATTGATGACCGGGCAAGAGGCATACTGCGCCATTTCGGTAATGGTTTCGTGGGCATAAGTCCGGAGCACGATGACAGAGACCCAGCGCTCAAGATTGCGGGACATGTCAGCCAGCGACTCGCGCTCGCCGAGCGGCGATTGTGTTTGATCGACAAAGATGGCATTGCCGCCGAGGGTGTTGATGGCCGTCTCAAAGGTGAGGCGCGTGCGCAGGGATGCCTTCTCGAAGAACATGACCATTTGTTTGGAGTCGAGCGCCCACCGATATTTGCCGGGATCAGCTTTGACTTCGTGGGCCAACTTCATCACCGCGGCAATCTCGATGGTTGAGAAATCGGCGATAGAGCAGAGGTCGCGGCCCGCGAGGGACTCAACGGGGGAGGGGACTGTACCGTTCGGACATGGGATGGTCTTGCTAGCCATTGTTTGTGGCTCCTGAAATGGAAGATGACACCGCTTGAGGCGTCCGTTCCTTGAGTATTGCGTCGAGCGCAGTTATCGCTTCATCGACGTGTTGCTTCTTCAAAACGTAAGGCGGCAGGAAGCGGAGAACCGTCTCGCTGGTGCGGTTAATGAGGATGCGCCTGGCCAGCATGTCCGCGACCACGTACTTTGCCAGATCCGCCGAGTCAAGTTGGGCTGCGAGCATCAGCCCCATGCCGCGTACATCCACGATCGCCGGATGCTTTTCGGCAAGGCCGGTGAGCTGTTTACGGAAATAGGCCCCCGTTTCGTTGACGTGCTCGAGAAGATGATCCTTCTCAATCGTGTCAATTACAGCGAGCGCGACGGCGCAGGCCAGAGGGCCACCGCCGAAAGTGGTGCCGTGCATACCGGGATGGATAGCGCGAGCGGCCTCTTCGGTGCAAAGCACGGCTCCCAGCGGCAAGCCTCCTGCGAGCGGCTTGGCGAGGGTGACCACGTCGGGCTGAATGTCATAGTGCTGGTAGGAAAACCATTTGCCCGTGCGGCCCATGCCCGCCTGGATTTCGTCGCATATGAGGAGTGCGCCGGTGGTTTGCGTGAGAGCGCGTGCGGCATCGATGAATTCGCTCGAAACGGGATTGATGCCTCCTTCACCCTGAATGGCTTCGAGAATAATCGCGCAGACATCGGTTGAGAACTTCGCTTTGAGATCCGCGACATCGTTGAAACGAACAAATTCCACCTCAGGCATTACTGGAGCAAACGGTTCGCGATACTTTTCTTTATGCGTGGCGGCAACAGCGCCCATGGTGCGTCCGTGGAAGCTGTGTTCCAGCGCAAGAAACTTTGTTCCCAGCGCATGCCCTTCGGTGCGCAGCAGACCCGCATGAGCGCGGGCGAGCTTGAGAGCCGCTTCCATTGCTTCGGTCCCGCTGTTGCAGAAGAAAGCACGATCGAGTCCGCTGGCTTCAGTCAGGCGCAGAGCGAGTTCAGCCTGCCCCTCGTGAAAGTAGAGGTTTGAAATGTGGATGAGCTTGCGGCTTTGCTCGGCAATCGTGTTTATGACTGCCGGATGGCCATAACCGAGCGCGTTGACTCCGATTCCGCTTAGCAGATCGAGGTAGTGTTCGCCATTTTCGGCGATAAGATGCACGCCTTCGCCGCCGGTGAACAGAATCGGATTCCGCTCATAGGTTGGGAGCAATAGTTTGGCTTCAGCCGCCTGAATCTCGTCGAGTTTCAATTCCAGTCTCCTTTCGGCCTACGCCACCAATACTTCTGTTCCGTGAGCGATACGCGAGGTGCACAGGTCGGGCAGGACGGATGCGGCTTCAGCGGGAAGAATTCGCACACGTTTGACACCCTGCAGAAGTGCCTCTCGGCAGGCGCTCAGCTTTGGAAGCATGCCACCGCTGATTACTTCATCCTTTGTGAGCGCGGCGATCTGGTTCACACTCAGCCAGCGCATAACTTCGCCATTTGCACCGCGTACGCCCGGTACGTCAGTCAGAAACACCAGCGCGTCGGCCTTGCAGGCAGCGGCGCAGGCGGCGGCCATTTCGTCGGCGTTCACGTTGTAGTATTCGCCATCGAAACCGAGAGCCATGCTGGAAATGACGGGAACCGATCCCATCTTCCATATCGCTTCCAGCCAGCGGGGGTCAGACGCGACGATTTCTCCGACGAATCCAAGATCGGGCGCTGTGCGCTTCTTACGCGCGCGGAATATCAGTCCGTCGCCGCCGGAAAGCCCGACCGCCGATTGACCATGCGCGCCCAGAGAAGCGACGAGTGATTTGTTCACGCGCCCGCCGAGGACCATGAGGGCGGCGTCGCGCGTTTCCGCATCGGTGACGCGAAGGCCCGCGACAAATTCGCTCTCCTTGCCCAGTTGCTTGAGCGTGCGGGTCAACTGCACGCCTCCGCCGTGGACGACCGCGACATTGTGGCCATCTTTCACAAGGTCGGCAATGGCTCGCGCGCACTGGTGCAGAACTTCCGGATTTTCGAGGGTTGCTCCACCGAGCTTGACAACAAACTTCATAACAGTCCCTCCGTTTCGTCCCAGCCGCACATCAGGTTCAGGTTTTCGACGGCCTGGCCCGCTGCGCCCTTCAGGAGATTGTCAAGACAGGAGACGATGATGCACCGGCGTCCATCGCCATCAAGAACAAAACCTATGTCGCAGTAATTCGTTCGCACCGAATACTGAATCTGCGGCAGGTGTCCCGACGCAAAGACACGCACCATTGGGCTTTCGTCGTAGTACGAACGATAGAGCGCCTCAATCTGCTCAGGGGTCTTCTTCTCCTTGAAGGAGATATAGGTCGTCGCCAGAATACCGCGCGGAATCGGCAGGAGATGCGGAGTGAAGATGATCTGCGAACGCTCGATTCCGAGTTGTTCCAGCAACTCGCCGGTGTGCCGATGCGAAAAGGCGCCGTAGGCGGAAAGATTGTCCGCCGCATACATATAGTGGGTTTTTGGCGAGGGCGCTTTACCCGCGCCTGAGACGCCTGACTTTGCATCCGTAACGATGCCGCGATCGAGGTCTACCCAGCCAGCGTTGATGAGCGGCTTCAGCGCAAGGATCACCGTTGTTGCGTAGCATCCTGGATTGGCGACGAGCTTCGCGTCCCGAATTGCATCGCGATGCAGCTCGGGGCTTCCGTAAATCGCCTTAGCCTGCACTCCCACTGCAACTGGTGAGCCATCATCGACGAATTTATATACTGCGCGATTTGCTGATTCGCTGAGCCTCCACGCTCCGCTCAGGTCAATTACGCGAATACCATGTTCGAGCGCGACTGGAGCGTATTCACGCGACTGCTCATGCGGAGTCGCGAGAAACAGCACCTGGATGCCGCGCCCCGTGAGCAAGTCCCACGAGAAGGGCTCGATTTTGAAGGCGTGCGATCCGTTATTGTCCATCAGCTGCGGATGGAGAGCCGTTAGCGCGGAATCGTGTCCTGATTCGGGACGTCCAAGGAAAACTGGTGCGCGGCTTTTCAGGCGCGGATGATGAATCAACAGACGCGCCAATTCCATGCCGGCATAGCCGCTCACGCCGAGGATTGCGGTTTGTATTGAATCTGCCATCAAGCCCTTTCGAGTGTTGTTGGTGAAGCTGCTCTGACTGGTTCGCTATCCGATTATCTCTTCCAGTCGCTCGCGCAGTACCGTGGCTCGCCTTTGGTCCGGGCAAATAATCAAGACAGTGTCGTCGCCTGCGATGGTACCGACGACTTCATCCCAATCTTCGTGATCGATGCCCAATGCCACAGGCTGCGCGCTGCCTGCCGTTGTGACCAGGACAAGCTGGTTCTGCGCCTGCTTAACCTTCAATCCGAAGCTGGAGAGAACTTCGCGTATCGAGGGCAGTTCATCCTCGTGGTCCAACGCGCCGTTTCCATTAGGAAGGGAGTAGCCATTCGGACCTTTATAGAGCCGCATTTCATGGATGTCGCGCGACAAGGTGGCCTGAGTCACGTCGAAGCCGCGACGCACTAGTTTGCGGCGCAGCTCATCCTGGCTATTGATGCCGATGGAGCCAACGAGCTCTCGAATCGCATTGTGCCGGTCAAATTTCGCCAAACGTAAATCGCGGGAAAATTTCCCGCGCCTCGATGCATAAAGATGCAATTCCATGTATAAATATACGGAGAGCCGCTGTCAAGCGGCCGACATAACTTTTCTTGATACCCCCGATTCTGAATTTTTATGAATCGAGAAAAAACCGCGCCGCTGCCGCTTTTCCCGCTGGTGGCCAGTCATGGAGGTCGTATAGTAGTGTATGGGCCGCATAAAAGTTTCTGATTCTCTGCCGACTACCCGCCGCTCGCTTGTAGATCCGCGCTTCGATCACGAGTCCTGCGGTGTGGGTTTTGTGGCGACCCTTACGAACCAGCCCTCCCACGACATTCTTGACAAGGCGCTCACGGCGCTGGCGCGTCTGGAGCATCGCGGAGCCGTTGCCGCAGATGGCAAGTCCAGTGACGGCATTGGAATAACGACGGCCATTCCACGCGACTTTCTGCTTGCCGAGACCGGCGTAACGCTTGATGCCGCGAAGGCGCTTGCAGTGGGGGTGGTTTTCTATTCGCGCGACTGCGAGTCTCGCCCTGAGCTTGAGCAGGCCCTCGAAGCGCAGAACCTTACAGTTCTGGCATGGCGGGAGGTGCCAACGCGTCCGGAAATTCTGGGTGAACTTGCGCTGTCGACTATGCCTGTGATTCGCCAGGTGCTGATCACAGCCGACGATCTCACTATGCAGGACACGGCGAAGCTGAACCGGCGCTTGTTTGTTGCGCGCAAGCAGTATGAGCGGTCGAGTGCCGACGGTTACATCTGTTCGCTGTCATGCTCAACGATGATTTACAAGTCGATGTGCGCCGGGCGTATCCTTCCCGAGTTTTTCCCGGACCTCACGGATGAGCGGTTTGTAACCCCCTTTGCGCTTTTTCATCAGCGCTACGCGACGAACGTTGCGCCGTCATGGGACCGTGCGCAGCCGCTGCGCATGCTGGCGCACAATGGCGAGATCAACACAGTCTGGGGCAACCGCGCGCGCATGTCAGCCCGTTCAGCGACGTTCCCGGATGAAGTGAAGCCGGTTTATACGCCGAATGGGTCCGATTCGACGAGCCTCGATGAGACGGTGGAGTTGCTTGCCCGAAGCGGTCGCACGGTGGCGGAAGCCCTGCGGATGCTGATTCCGCCGGCGCACACGATCAAGCCGCGCTCGGCCTTCTTTAGATATGCGGCGGATTGCGCCGAGCCCTGGGATGGCCCAGCCGCCATTGCATTTGCAGATGGAGCGCTGGTTGGTGCAATTCTCGATCGCAATGGTCTGCGGCCTTGTCGTTACTTCGTAACGGAGGATGATCTTGTTGTACTAGGCTCTGAGGCCGGACTGGTGGATCTGGATCCGGAGATGATTGTGCATAGCGGCCGCCTCGGCCCGGGCCAGATGATTGTCGCTGATCTGAAGGATCATGTGCTGCTGGAAGATGAGCAGATTCAGGCAATATTCGACAACGCCGCTCCGCAGTACGAAAACCTGATTGAAAACAGCACGCTGGAAGATCACGCGCTGATTCCGCCAATGCACGAGTCGGATATCAAGCGCCTTCAGCATTGCTTTGGATACACACGCGAAGATGTGGCGATGATTTTGAAGCCGATGGCCACGGACGGGAAGGATGCCGTTTGGTCGATGGGCGACGACACGCCGCTCGCGCCGCTGGCCCGTTCTCCTCGCCCGGTCTACGCATATTTCCGGCAGCGTTTTGCACAGGTCACGAATCCTCCTATTGATGCGCTGCGTGAGACCTGCGTAATCCAGTTGCATACGCGCCTCGGTCCGTGGCCGCACATGCTCGATAAGCACGCTCCGCTTCCGGGCTTGTCGCTGAATTCGCCATTTCTTTCAATGGCGCAGATGAAGGACCTGCGTGAACGGCATCACGCGCTGGCCAGCAACCTGCCTATGGCGGTGCTGGAGTGCGTCTTCAATCCGGCATGTAACCTCGCCACCGCGCTTGATGACATTTGCACCAAGGCCATTGAGCTTGTGCGGGGCGGCGCGACGATTTTGTTATTGAGCGATCGAAATGCGGGCGGGCAATCGTTGCCGGTACCGATGGTGCTGGCGACAGGCGCTGTGCATCACGCATTGATTCGCGCAGGTGAGCGGACGCGTGTTGGGTTGGCGGTAGAAGCCGGGGATTGCCGCGATCTGCACCATGTCGCTGTGTTGCTGGGAATGGGCGCGGGAGCCGTGTGTCCGTGGCTTGCTCTGGAGACGGCGCGCAACCTGAATCCAGAACATGGAGAAGCGAACCTGCTGCATGCTCTTGATCTGGGCTTGGCGAAGATCATGTCCAAGATGGGTATTTCGGTGGTGGACAGTTACCGCGGCGCGCACTTATTCGACTCGCTTGGACTGAGCGAAGAAGTAGTGGACCGGTGCTTCTATGGAATTCCGGCTCCGATTGGCGGAATCGGTTTTGATGAGCTTGACTCGCAATTGCGCCAGACCTGGACACCAACGGAGACGGACGATTCGGGCGACGCGCCGGCTCCGGTGACGACCGCAGCAAAAGATCTCCCTGATTATGGATGGGTTCGATTCCGCAAGGCGGAAAAGGCCGAGCCGCACGCATGGCAACCGCCGACAGTCAAGGCATTGCAAACCGTTGTAGGAACAGCGCGCGGAGCGGTGGCGCTTTCTGAGCCCGGTTCAGCGTGGGCCACGTTCTCGACGCAGGCGGTGGAGAAGAATCCGACGACCCTGCGCGACTTGCTGGAGATTCGACCTGCGGGCGACCCTTTGGCGATTGAACAGGTAGAGCCTCCGTCACAGATGTACAAGCGTTTCATCGCAAGCGCAATGTCGCTGGGCTCGTTGAGCCCCGAAGCGCACCAGACCATTACAGCAGCCATGAACATGCTGGGCGCGCGGTCGAACACCGGTGAGGGCGGGGAAGACCCAGCGGTGTACCAGCCGGATGTGAACATCGACCTGGCGGGCAGACCGACGCCTTCACTGCTGCTGAACAACAAGATCAAGCAGGTAGCTTCAGGGCGCTTTGGCGTGACGGCCGAGTACCTGATGCACGCGGAGGAGATCGAGATCAAGATTGCGCAGGGCTCCAAGCCCGGCGAAGGCGGCCAGTTGCCCGGGCACAAGGTTACGGAGCTGATTGCGCGACTGCGCCATGCACAGCCTGGCGTGCAGTTGATCAGCCCTCCTCCTCACCACGATATTTATTCGATCGAGGACTTGGCGCAGCTTATCTACGATTTGAAGCGCGTGAACCCAAAGGCGGCGATTGGCGTCAAGCTGGTTTCCGAGTGCGGCGTAGGTACGGTGGCCGCCGGAGTCGCCAAGGCTTACGCCGACTACATTGTCATCGCCGGGCACAATGGGGGCACCGGAGCGTCACCGCTTTCGAGCATTAAGTACGCCGGGAATCCTTGGGAACTGGGTTTGGCTGAGGCGCAACAGGTGCTGCTGGCGAACGGCCTGCGCGGCCGGGTGCGTTTGCGTTGCGATGGTGGGCTACGCACGGCGCGCGACATCCTGATTGCGGCATTGCTGGGAGCGGACGAGTATGCCATGGGAACGGCTGTTCTGGTCGCGATTGGTTGCGATATGGCGCGTCAGTGCCACCTGAATACGTGCCCGACTGGCATTGCCACGCAACGGCCGGAGCTGCGTGCCAAATTCCGCGGGCGGCCGGAACACATCATTCGCTTCTATGAGGAACTGGTCCGAGACCTGCAGGCGCTGCTGGCTGCGTATGGATTCTCGTCGCTCGATGCCGCGATTGGTCGCACGGATTTGCTCGAGCAGGTGCGGCGCGACGGCGGTCTTGATCTGGCGGCGATGCTGGCGGCTCCGGTTGCTGGCGATGTTCACTGGCAGGGCAAGCGTAATGCGCGTCCTGCGAAGCAGGCACCCATTGACGATGCGTGGGTGGCGCCAGCGCTGGCTGCGTATCGTGCCGGGGAGAACTACACCCACGACGCGCTGGTCGCAAACGAAGACCGCACGCTCGGTGCGCGGCTTGCGGGTGAGATCGCAATGCTCAATACCAACGGTACCCGCACCGACGCAGAGCTCACATTCAAGATGGCCGGCATCGCCGGGCAATCCTTTGGCGCGTTCGCTGCGCCGGGAATGCGGTTGGTATTGAAGGGTCTTGCCAATGATTTCGTTGGCAAGGGTCTGTCGGGCGGCGAGATCATTCTGCGTGGCGAGGGCCGCGCGGCGTTGCAGTCGGAACTGCACGTGATCCTGGGCAACGTGGCCCTGTACGGAGCCACGAGCGGTGCGCTGTTCGCGGCGGGACGCGCGGGTGAACGCTTTGCTGTCCGCAACTCGGGCGCGCTGGCCATTGTGGAAGGCGTGGGCGACCACGGCTGCGAGTACATGACAGGCGGACTCGCTGTGATTCTGGGTGCGACCGGGTTCAACTTCGGCGCTGGAATGACCGGCGGTCTGGCGTGGGTATTCGACGAGGATGGCAGCTTCCTTGAGAAGCAGCTTTACCACGTCGACTTCCTCACCCCGGAGCCGTACGAGACCCTCGATGCTGAGGCGAAGGAAGGTATCCAGGGATTGGTTCAGCTCCACGCAGAGAAGACAGCCAGCACGCGTGCTTACTGGCTGCTCTCGAAGTGGGACGAACTGGCTCCGAAGTTCGTGCGGATGACCCCGAAGCCTCAACACTAAGCGACTGTCGGGGAGTAACTTGCGGGCGCGGCGGCTTTCAACTAAGGTTAAGTCGCCGTGCTCGATCTCAAGACTCTAAACGACGTCTTCTTTCTTGTCGCCGCTGGCGGCCACGACCGCGCTGTCCTTACCCAGAGTGCGCTGGGTGAGTGGCGGCCTATCTCCTCAAATCAGCTCTATCAGCGCGTGCGCGCGATGGCTACGGCCCTGCAGGGCTGGGGCATTCGCAAGGGCGACCGCATCGCGATTCTGGCGGAAAACCGGTGGGAGTGGGCAGTTACGGACTTCGCCGCTCTGGCGCTGGGCGCGGTTGATGTTCCCATCTACCCCACGCTGACGGTGGAACAGACGGCTGATCTGCTGACCGACTCCGGCGCGCGCGTGGCAGTGGTTTCGACCAAGACCCAGTATGACAAGGTGGCGCAGGGACGTGG
>DASZAG010000052.1:0-2680 GCA_035945555.1 Acidobacteriaceae bacterium | reverse complement strand
GTATGCGTCTGGCTAAACACACGGTTGACGGCGGTGCGTTGGGGATGAGAGAACTTCTCAGGCTTGCGTCTTTGCCGCCCAGGCTTTGGGCGTGAGCTGGGCGAGGCGCTGGATGGGCATATCGGCGAGCCCGGGCAGGATGTCGGCCAAGTATTCGCGCACTGGGACTTTCAGTCGGCGGCAGCTTTCGATGACAGAGAGGATGGCGGCCACGCGCGATCCGGCTTGCGGACTGCCGATATGGATCCAGTTCTTCCTGCCTGTGGCAACTGGCCTCATCGAATTCTCGGCCAGGTTGTTGCTGAGTTCCAGTTCGGGATGATCGAGGAAGCGCGTCAGCTTCTTCCAAAGCGCCAGGGTGTAGTTGCATGCCTGGCCCGCCTTGCTGCGGGGCAGAACCGTCTTGCTCATGGCCAGGATGTGTTTGCGGATCTCATCGAGCAGCGGAGGAGCTTTCTCCCGGCGTAGAGCGTGGCGTGCGGCGTAATCCATCTTTTCTTCGCGCGCCTGAGCATCGATCAAAAACAACTTGTCCATCAGCTCGACCGCGCGAATCGAGCCGGCGTCCTGCTTGTTGAGTTTGATCGCATCGACAAAATGTCTTCGCGCGTGGCTCCAGCAGCAGGCGTGCACCATCTCCGGCCCGCCGAGGCCGCGCTCGTAGGCGATGTAGTCGTCGGTCTGGAGAATCCCCTCGAAGTTGTCCAGGAACTGCTTCGGCCCTTCGCGCCCGCGGCTCATGCGAAAATCGAAGACCACTCCGCCGCCCGGCGTGCCGTACTGCCAGAGATAAGCCTGATGGTTCTTGCCGCGCTTATCGTGCGTCTGCACATCGACCGGCGTCTCGTCGGCCTGGATGTAGCCGCTGGCCAGCAACTCCTTGCGCATGGCGCCGACCACCGGGGAGAGCATCTCGCCCACCGTCATCACCCAGCCGCACATGGTGGCCCGGCTGATGTCGATACCCGCATCGCGCAGCAGGATGACGCTCTGCCGATAAAGCGGGCAGTGGTTGGCATACTTGCTGACGATGGTGTCGATGATCACCTCATCGGAGACCAGGCTCTTGTCGATGATGCGCTTGGGCAGCGGCGCCATGGCCACGCCCTGCTCTTCGCACTGCTTGCAGGCGCGCTTCTCGCGCTTGGTGATTTCGACGTAGTACTCGGCCGGCTTGACCTTCAGCACTTCGCTCTCTTCGTAGCCGATGACGGTGTTTTCCCTCTTGCACTTGCCGCACACGCACTGTTCCGGCGTGCAGGCGATGATCTTCTCCACGCGCGGCAGATCCGCGGGCAACGTCTGCCGGCCGGGATGCGCGCGCCGCTGCCGCTTCTTCTCCCCGTCCGGCGCCGGCAACGTCTTGCGCTCGCTCTCCGCTTGAACTTCCTCGTTCGAGACGCCCGGCTCTTCTTCGAGTAACTCGAGTTGCAAATTGCTCAGCTTCTCGCTGCCCGGCCCATACTTGGCGATGCGGCGCAGGCGGAGATGCTCTTCCAGAATCTGAATCTTCAGCTGCGCATACTGTAACTCGCGGGCCGTCGTTTCCAGTTGCTGTTGCAGTTGTGCGTTGATCTCCGCGAGAAAAGCTTCTGAGTGCGGGGGCAGAGCCGGTTGGAGGGGCGCACTCACGATGTCTTTTGAATAACAGAATTCTTTGTGGATAAGTGAGCGAAATCTCCAGTATTTATGCGGGAATCCGTAACTTCTCTGGTTCTCCAGCGAGGGGCTTGCGATACCACTTCCGCCGCTGTGTTTGCTTAAGATCGATGCCGCCCAGCAACAACGCCAGTTCCTCGTGGCTCAGCACCAGCTTTGTTGCCGTCGTGTCGGCCGCAGGCCAGCGCACTCTTCCCCCCTCCATACGCTTTGCGCACACCCATAGCCCGGAGCCATCGAAGAAAACCAATTTCACTCGATTCCTTCGCGCGTTGGCGAACAGAAAAACATGGCCGCTTTCGGGATCGCACCGCAGCCGGTCGCGGATCAGTCCGTACAGACCATCAAACCCCTTGCGCATGTCCGTAGCTCCGGTCGCCACATAAATGCGCGTCGCCGGTCCAAACCCGAACATCGCCCTACGCCTGCTCCAACACGCTTAACAAGCGCTGCAAGGTCGCCACGTCGAATCCGCTGCCCACCCCGATCCGCCGGCCGTTCCGCAGCTCCAACCACAGCGCACTGCTGCCGCTTGCCGAGGACGATATGCCGGCCAATACTTCCACCGGCACCAAGCGTCCTTCACCGCGCTCCATCGCGCGGCGATACTGCCGCCGGTACTTGTCCAGCGCTGCTAACGATAACCCGCGCTCAGCGCAAAATGTCTGCCGCGTCAACCCACTGGCTTCAAACTCGCGAACCAATTGCTCCGCTTCGGCTCGGCTCCGACGGCGGCGCACAATCACACCTGCTCCCGTTTCACTCATACCTCCAGAGCATCACATGCCGAAGCCGAAAAATAGATGCGTTGCTCTGACGCATACCGTTGACTACCCAGATGGCAATCCTGAAGGTAAATTTTGCCGTGAGAACCGCACTCTGCTCAAGCTTTGCGCCCGTCTCGACTAGATCGTCTCGTCCGGTTGGATCGAAGCCATTCACAGGGTCTCCATCGGCATACAAGTACTTGTCAAGCGAGAAAGTGGAGCTTTCTGACCCGCAATTGCACTGATTCGGGTCG
>DASZAG010000051.1:0-4933 GCA_035945555.1 Acidobacteriaceae bacterium | reverse complement strand
CATGCAACACTCTGACGTCGTCACCTTCTTCCATGAGTTCGGCCACCTCATGCACGCCCTGCTCGGCGGCCAGCAGCGCTGGGCCGGAATCAGCGGCATCGCCACCGAAGGCGACTTCATCGAAGTTCCCTCGCAAATGCTTGAGGAATTCTTCCGCGACCCCGCGCTCCTCGCCACCTTCGCGCATCACTACCAGACCAACGAGCCCATCCCCGCCGACCTCGTACTCAAAATGAACCGGGCTGGGGCCTTTGGCCGCGCCGACTCCGTGCGCACTCAGCTCTACTACACCACCTGCTCGCTACGCACCCACACCGACGACCCCGTCACGCTCGATCTCGACGGACTTTTTGAGTCGCTCTACACGCGCTTCCTGCCCTACCGATGGATCGAAGGCAACCGCATGTACGCCGCCTTTACCCACCTCATCGGATACACGTCGAACTACTACACCTACATGTACGACAAAGTCATCGCGCTCGACTTCTTCTCGCAGTTCTCCCAGCCCGGATCGAAGACCGACCTGCTCGACTCGCCCGTCGCCATGAAGTACCGCAACGCCGTCCTCGACCCCGGAGGCTCCGTGCCCGGCAAGGACATCGTCCAGAACTTCCTCGGCCGCCCCCAATCCACCGACGCGTTCACCCGCTGGATGAGCGAAGAATTCCAGCCTACCGCCGTCAGCTAGAGTGCCATATACACCTCGCCCTGGAATTCCTGGGCAACAGTTACTGTCTTCAATACGTCCCACTGCGTAATCCATCAGATCTAAGGAATCGACGTGGGAACACTCAAAAAAGTAGTCAAGGGTGGTTTTCTCAGGCTCGGACTCGATATCAGGCGCACATCCATCTCCAGTCCTCCGCCCATCCCTGACGGTCAGTTCTACACGCCGCTTTTCAGCCCGTGGAACGACTATGGAGATTTCGCCAAATATCGTGTCCTGGCCGCACCATACACCCTGGTAAGCAGGGATCGGCTTTATGCTCTGTACACGCTGGCGCTCAACGCAATCCATCTGCGTGGCGACTTTTGGGAATGTGGCGTTTACAAAGGTGGAACGGCAAGGATGTTTGCCGAATTTCTCGTTGCGCGTGGCCGCCCTGACTTGAAACTCCACCTGTTCGACACATTCGGCGGAATGCCGGAAACCAACGAAAAGTACGACATTCACTTGAAAGGTGACTTCTCAGATACGAGTTTGGACGAGGTCCGTCGCGTTGTCGGGCACCCGGACCGGGTGGAGTTTCATCCAGGTTGGATCCCGGATACCTTCCGTGGCATGTCGGAATCTCGCGTGGCTTTCGCCCACGTCGACGTGGACATCTATCAATCCATTGTGGACTGCTGCGAGTTCATTTATCCACGCCTCGCAATCGGCGGTGTAATGGTCTTCGATGACTACGGCTTTCCGACCTGTCCAGGTGCTCGCAAAGCCGTTGACGAGTTCTTCGCCGACAAGCCGGAAGTTCCCATCGTTTTGCAGACCGGCCAAGCTATCGTGGTGCGGAGCGCCGCCGCGACCAAAACACAACCATAAGCGAAACGGGCAAGCCGCCCTACGTTTCAGAAAATCCTTCGCGCCATGTAGTTAAGTCTTCCCCAATTCGCTGAAAT
Organism: Acidobacteriaceae bacterium; assembly: GCA_035945555.1. GTDB lineage: Bacteria > Acidobacteriota > Terriglobia > Terriglobales > Acidobacteriaceae > Silvibacterium. The sequence continues at coordinate 3,316 of DASZAG010000051.1, read as the reverse complement.
TGCGGCACTTGGTGGCGGAGGGCAGAATCGAACTGCCGACCTACGGGTTATGAGTCCGTCGCTCTAACCATCTGAGCTACTCCGCCAAATTGGAGAGGATCGACTCTTATGATACGGAGGGCTGAATCATGGGTCAAACTCCAGCACTCCAACCGATTTCTGCTCGTCCATAACAGGTTCCCACCACACGTCGGATTCATCATGCTTCAACGAAAACCTGCCGCTTGACACAAAATAATGTCTCGAAGTTGTAATCTTTTCCCTGCTGATGAGTCGTACTCATCACAGCCAGGCCCCCACCGGCGGACCTCCGTCGAGTTTTGGCCTGTCACATGGAGGAATCACCCTATGAAGAACTCGATGAAATCCCTGTTGGTCGCCGCGGCGGTCTCTGGACTGATGAGTGGAGCCACCGCGTTTGCAGCCAGCACCACCACCAGCGCGCCGAGCCCAACCACCCAGGTGGGCATGTCGTCATTCGGTTTGCAATCAAGTGCCCACCACGTTCACAAGCATGCCTGTAAAGGCCAGAACAACTGCAAGGGCCAGGGCGGCTGCAAGAGCGGCGACAATGGCTGCAAAGGCAAGAACAGCTGCAAGGGCAAGGGCGGTTGCGCAACCGACGGCTCCAAGATGCCGGGCCACATCCTGTAGTCACTTCGCGGGCCGGTTCACTCTCCGCGAGGACCCGGCCCCGTTCCCCCACCCGTCTCTGGAGTCTTAGCTCAATGCCTGCCAACCGCTTTAACGGATTCACCGATTACGGCGTCGGAATCGGTCTGCGCGTGCCGCACTACCAGCACATTCTCACGCGCAAACCCGTCGTTGACTGGTTTGAAATCATCTCCGAAAACTACATGATCGACGGCGGACGCCCGCTCGAAGTGCTCGACAAAATCCTGGACCAGTACAACGTCGTCCAGCACGGCGTCTCCATGTACTTTGGCTCCGCCAGCGACCCGGATCCCGAGCACCTGCGCCGCCTCAAGCACCTCGTCAAGCGCACCAAAACGCCGTGGCTCAGCGACCATCTCTGCTGGGGCTCCGTCGACGGACGCTATACGCACGACCTGCTGCCCATGCCCTACACCTGGGAGGCCGTCGCCGTCACCGCTGACCGCGTCCGACGCGTGCGTGACTTCCTCGAAGTCCCCGTGGTCGTCGAAAACGTATCCAGCTACGCCGAATTCCACGTCTCCGAAATGACGGAGTGGGAGTTCCTCAACGAGGTTGTGGAGCGCGCCGACTGCGGCATTCTGCTGGACGTCAACAACATCTATGTCTCGTCGCAGAACCACGGCTTCGACCCCTACACCTACCTCAACTCCGTTCCCGCCGATCGCGTCGCTCAAATCCACGTCGCCGGCCACTCCAAATTCGAGAAGTACACCCTCGACACGCACGACCACCCCGTGCTCGACCCCGTCTGGCGACTCTACGCCCGCGCCATTGAGCGCATCGGGCCCACGGCCACACTGCTCGAGTGGGACGACAAGATCCCCAGCTTCGATGAGGTCCACGTCGAAGCCTTGAAGGCCGAGAAGTTCCTTGCCGCCGCCCGCGCCAAGGCTGCCACCGAGACCAAGCCCGAGTTGACCGGAGCCAAACAATGAGCGAGCTTCTGGAAATCCAACGACGCGTGGCCGCAGCCATTTTGAACCCTCTGACCAAGGCTGAAACCATGCCGCGCCGCCGTCGCGACGGCGCCTCGAACACTCGCGAGGCCAAAGCACTCATCCGTCCCAACGACCGCCTCACGTCCTTCGAGCGGCTTGAGATTTACAACCGCCAGTACTGGTTCCGCCTCTACTCCGCGCTTGAAGAAGACTTCCCCGGCCTCAAGGCCGTCATCGGCAGCGCGAAATTCGAGCGCGTCATGCGCGACTATCTCACCGACTGCCCGTCCACATCGTTCACTTTGCGAAATCTCGGTTCGCGCCTGGTGGAGTGGCTCACCGCCCATCCGGACCACATTGCGCCGCGCGTCGTGCTCGCGCTGGATATGGTCCAACTCGAGTGGGCCCACATCGAAGCATTCGACTCTGCCGCTGAAGAGCCGCTCGATCCCGATGACGGGTTCTCGCTCAGCGACGACTCGCACCTAAGCCTCCAGCCGCACTTGCGCGTGCTTGAACTGCATTACCCTGTCGACGACCTGCTCATCGCCCTTCACAGTGAAGAAGGAAGCAGCGACTCCTCCAGCAACAATGCCAGCGCGGCCCGCAAGACAAAACAGGTCCGTCGCGTGGCTATGCTGCAGCCCGAAGACATCTACCTCGCCGTGCACCGCCAGCAGAATTCCGTCTACTACAAGCGCCTGGCTCGCGAGGACTTCCTCCTGCTCGGCACGTTGCTCTCCGGCCGAACCATCTCCCACGCGATCGAGACCGCATTCAGCGGCAGCAGCCTCTCTGAGCAGGAGCAAGGCAGATTCCTTCAAGAAGCCTTCGCCTCCTGGGCCGCGATGGGCTGGTTCACGCGTCAACCATCACATTAAGAGAAAGAGGAATATGACTCCGATCCGCAATTCCGGCTTGGCGCGCGCCCATTCACGCTTCACAACCTTATGCCGCTATTTGCAATCGCCGTTCCTGCTGGTGATTCGCCTCTACTGGGGATGGCAGTTCGCACAAACCGGCTGGGGCAAAATCCAACATCTCAAGCATGTCGTGCAGTTCTTTGCCGGACTCGGCATCCCTCATCCCGGACTGGTCGCGCCCTTTGTAGCGTGGGTGGAATTCATCGGTGGAATACTGCTGATACTCGGACTAGTGAGCCGCATCACTGGCCTGGTGCTCGCCGTTGACATGTTCGTCGCCTACCTCACCGCCGACAGCGCAGCACTGCACGCCGTCTTCAAAGACCCCGGCACTTTCTACGGCGCCGACCCCTTCACTTTCTTCTTCGCAGCTCTCATCATCTTCATCTTCGGTGCCGGACTCTTCTCGCTCGACGCCCTACTCGGTCGCAACAAATCGCTCACCGCCCGCTGACGCGACGCAGCTCAGCCGAAAGCACACAGCAGACCCGGTCCTGCTCATCGCTGGTAATCGTGTTGAAGAACGGCAGCGCAATCGTTCGCGCAGCCTCGGCTTCAGTCACCGGCAGAGAGATGTCATTCCACGCTGCGTACGCCGGCTGCTTGTGAATCGGGGCAAAGTAGCGTCCACACCCGATGCCTTGGGCCGCCAGCGCCCTTAAGATCGCGTTGCGATGCTGCCCGATCTCCGGCATTAGCCGCACGACGTAAACAAACCAGCTGATCCGCGCATGTGGCATCGTCAACGTCGGCAAAACCAGCGGCTCGCCCTTCAGC
>DASZAG010000050.1:0-17064 GCA_035945555.1 Acidobacteriaceae bacterium | reverse complement strand
GATGACGTATCCGAACTGGGCGGCGAGCTCTTCGGCCTTCTGCCTGCGCTCAATGCTGGAGGGGCCGACGAAGACGATTTCGGCTCCGAGGTCGGCGGTAGCGCGCTGCTTGAGCTGCGACGAGTTTGAGGGCATAACGACGACGGCTTTTGTGCCGAGCGCGCGTGCGGCGAAGGCGACTCCCTGGGCGTGGTTGCCGCTGGAATAGGTGATGACACCTCGGGAGCGTTCGTCAGCGGGAAGCTGAGCGATTTTGTTGTAGGCTCCGCGGAGCTTGAAGCTGCCGGTGAGTTGTGCGCCTTCATTCTTTACGAAAGCCTGGCCGTGAGATCCCGGAAGAGGAAGCGGGACGAGTGGCGTGCGGACTGCGACTCCGGAAAGGCGAGTGGCGGCGGCGCGGATTTCGTCGAGGGTGACGACAGGGACAGTCTGTTGCATGATCCCCTGATTCTAAGTTGTCACTGCGATTCTGTGGCTCCGAGAATGCGAACGTGCGTGCTGTGCGTTCCGGCGAGATGCAGGAAGGCACTATCAAAGGTTGCAACGACGAAATTCTCCAGCAGAGCCTGGCCGAGCAGATATGCATCCATGACTTGCTTGTGGCCGTGTAAACGCCTGAAGAAAGGCTTGGTCAGGTCCCGCCAGTTCTGCGTAAGTGGCTGGAACTGGTAGCCCGGATGCTGCGACAGGCTTTCAAGTAAGGCTGTCGCTTCACCCATGTCGAGGTTACCCATGATCGGAGAAGTTGCGTAGCGCAGGAATGCGGCTTCCGTAAAGGGGCAGAGCGCCCATCTAAGACCGGGAGTGTTGAACCAGGTGCTTGCAGTGCGGTGGTGAGTATGGACTTCAAAAACCCGAGCAATCAGCACATTCGCATCGAGCAAATAGCGGGGTTTAGCCGTCAAGATCATCCTCCAGCGCGGCCTTTACCATTTCAGGGGTGACGAGCGAGCCTGAGGCCTTGACCACGAGATAGCCATACTTATCCTTTTTCAGCTTTTTTGACATGCTGGCGGGCGGTTCCGGCGCTTGTTCTGCTCGGAGAATAAGCTGGCTGACGGCGAGTCCCAAGGAGATACCTTTGGCGTTCGCATACGCGGATGCCGCCGCGAGAGCATCATTTTCGATGTGCAGATTGGTTCGGATCCTCATACCCCATTATGCACCATTTTAAGCTATGGTGCATGAAAGGTATGATGGTACATTTTTCGATGCATGGCTTCTCAGCTTCTTCTGGGCGGCCCACTTTATATCTCCAGAATGACCGGCATGATGAGCGGGCGGCGGCTGGTGTTTTTCTGGATGTAGCGTTTGAGGTCGATGCGGATTTTTTCCTTGATGACGCCGTAGTCGGCCTTTTCTTCGGCGCTGGAGCCCTCGAGCGTTTTCGCTACGACTTCGCGCGCTGTTTCCATCAGGCCCTCGTCGGCGACGAAGCCGCGGGTGACCAGCTCCGGCTGGTGCTCAACTTTGCCGGTGAGCTTGTTGATGGTGAGAATGGGCAGCAGGAAGCCGTCTTCAGAAAGATGGCGACGATCTCGGATGACGAGATCCTCGACGACGTCGGCGGTTGAGCCGGAGTCGATGCAGACGCGGCCAGCGGTGACGGTGCCGACTTTGCGAGCGTCGGTGCGGTCGAGTTCGAGGATGTCTCCGTTTTCGATGACGAGCGCGAGATCGACGACTCCAACGCTCTGTGCCAGTTCGGCGTGTTTCTTCAGGTGTCGGTAGTCGCCGTGCACAGGGATGAAGAATTTGGGCTTGAGCAGGTTGATCATGAGGCGCTGCTCTTCTTGGCTGGCATGTCCGCTGACGTGGATTAGGCCGGATGCGCCGTCGTCATAGATGACATGGGCGTCGCGGCGGTAGAGGTGGTCGATGACGCGGTAGATGCTCTTCTCGTTGCCGGGAATGACGCGTGAGCTGAGGACGACAGTGTCTCCGGGGAGAATGCGGGCGTGTTTGTGGTTGTCGACGGCGGCGCGGCTGAGCGCGGACATAGGCTCGCCCTGTGTACCGCTGATGAGCACCATGATTTCGTCGGGTGCGTAGTCAGAGATTTGGCCGGGATGAATGAGCAGGCCGGGAGGAACTTCGAGATAGCCGAGGTCCTGCGCAACTTCAGACGACTCGACCATGGAGCGGCCAACAACGGCAACCTTGCGGCCGTGTGTGCGGGCGAGGTCCATGGCGATGCGGATGCGATAGATGGACGAGGAGAAGCAGCTGAAGAAGAGCTTCTTCTTAGTGCGCGAGAAGAGCTCGTCGAGGCGCGGTTTAACTGACCACTCGCTGGGCGTGTAGCCAGGGCGGTCGACGTTGGTGGAGTCCTGCAGGAGTGCGAGAACTCCGCGTTTTCCGTATTCGGCGAAGCGATGGAGGTCGAAGGCCTTGCCGTCTGGCGGGGAGAGGTCGATTTTGAAGTCGCCGGTGTGGACGACGATGCCGACGGGAGTCTCGATGGCGAGGGCGACGCAGTCTACCAGGCTGTGGGTGACGCGAATGGGCTCGATGGTGAAGGGGCCGAGGGAGAACTTTTCGCCGGGAGCGATTTCGATGAGCTCGGAGTCGTCGAGCATCTTGTGCTCTTCGAGCTTGCCTTCAACGTAGGCGAGGGTGAACTCGGTTCCATAGACGGGGACGTTGAGTTCGGAGAGGATCCAGGGCAGTCCGCCGATGTGGTCCTCGTGGCCGTGGGTGAGGATGATGCCGCGGACGTGCTGCCGGTTCTCGACGAGGTAGGAGATGTCGGGTACGACGACGTCGACGCCGAGCAGCTCGGACTCGGGAAACATGAGTCCCGCGTCTATGACGAGGATGTCGTCCTGCCAGCGGACAGCGAGGCAGTTCATGCCAAATTCGCCCAGCCCGCCTAGCGGAATGATCTGTAATTTCGAATTATCCATCGGAAACTACGATGCTATCAGGTGGAGGGGAGTGCTGAAAGCGCGGAGATTTTCGTGGTTGGCGGCGGGAGAGGTGAATCCTTGTCGATTGCCTCGACACGTCTTGGTTCCCGCCAATCCTACAAGAGCAGGATCGACAGGCTTGATATATTCGCTTGCAGCCGGGGAACGCTTGCATGAAGCGCTTTGTGATCTTGCTGTCGATTCTGCTTCCGACCCTTCCGATCATGGCGCAGCAGCCCTCGAGATTCGCGCGGTAAGACTTTGAAATTCATTGAGAGGAGATCTGACTTTGGACGATCGAGTGAAACCTGGAGAGCAGGGCCGCCCGAAAGGAATTTCGCGGCGGACGTTTATGAGTCAGGCTGCGGGGGCTGCGGCGCTGTCGATGGTTGCTCCCCGCGCAGTGGGCGCGGTGCTTGGCCATGACGCCGCTTCAGCGGCGTCGCACGTTGCGTTGCTGCGGGTTGATGCTCGCCAGCCAGTGAACAGCTTTGATCCGGACAAGAGTCTCGGTTCTTCAATGGACGAGCTGTCAGCGCCAGTGATCGAAAAAGTGTACACGCCGGAAATGGTGCGGCAATGGCTCTCGGCTGGCTGGGGGCCAATTACTTATCGCAACCACACCGAACTTGCGATTGAAGCCTGGCATTGGAACAGCAATGGACAATGGAGCGATGCGGCGAATCAACGGGGATACTTCGTAGGAGATGCGGAGCCTGCAGCGTTCATTCACGACTCGTATGGGTATCCACTGCCACATCGCGGCACGACGTCGGACGGTGGCAGCGAGAGCGGCTATTCGCGGCTTACGGACGGAGATCCGGCCACGTTCTGGAAGAGCAATCCTTACCTTGCGAAGGAATTTACCGGCGAAGATGACGCGTTGCACCCGCAATGGATCATCGTGGACATGCTTTCACCGCAGCAGGTGAATGCCTTGCGCATCGACTGGTGCGAGCCCAGCGCGCGCGTGTACGAGGTGCAGTACTGGAGCGGTGTGGATCCCATGAATTGGGAGGCGCAGTATTCTCCGGCGGAGGGCCTAGGCGTGGCCCAGCAGGCGAGCGGGCGGTGGAACAGTTTTCCGAATGGCGTTGTGCGCGACGGCAAGGGTGGAACGGCGACGCTGAAGCTGGCCGACGAACCGATTACAACGCGCTGGATTCGTGTTGTGATGACGCAATCGTCAAACCAGCCGGGGCCGCACGGAACGGACGACGTGCGCCATCGCGTGGGCTATGCAATTTACCAGGTGTACGCCGGAATGCTTCTGGGGGATGGAACATTCGTCGATCTGCTAAGGCATTCGCCTGATGCCACGCAGACGCCGACATATTGTTCTTCGACCGATCCGTATCACTCGGCCGCGGATTTGAATAAGAGAGGTGACCAGACCGGGATGGATTTGTTCTTCACATGCGGGATCACGAACAATCTGCCGGCGATGATTCCGGTCGCAGTTCTGTTCAGCACTCCTGAAGATGCCGCGCACCAAATTGCTTATCTGAAGAAACGCGGATACAAGGTCGGCTGGGTTGAGATGGGAGAGGAATGTGACGGGCAGTACGCGATGCCTGAAGACTATGCAGCGCTCTTTATTCAGTTCGCCGATGCGATCCACAAGGTGGTTCCTGACGCGAAGCTGGGTGGTCCGGTGTTTCAGGGCATTAATCAGGATGTTTCAGTCTGGCCGGATGCGGAGGGACGTACATCCTGGTTCGGGCGGTTCGTGGCTTATCTGAAATCGCACAACCATATTGAGGACTTAGCATTCGTCTCTTTTGAGCATTACCCGTTCGATCCGTGCGCGGTGAACTGGGCAGACCTGTATCGCGAGCCGGATATGACGCGAAATTGCCTCGACTCGTTCCGTCAACAAGGCCTGCCGGCAAACGTGCCGCTAATGAACACTGAGAGCGCGCTCACATACAACTTGTCAAATTACATGACGGATATTTTTTCGGCACTGTGGCTTGCCGACAGCGTTGGTTCGTTTTTTCTCTACGGTGGATCGGCCTATTATCACTCGCCAATTCAGGCGGAGCCGCTGCGGCCAGGTTGCCATGGCGGATGGGCGACCTACGGGAATTATGTTGCCGATGCGAAACTCCAAATTCGCCAATTCACCGCGTCGTACCATACTGGGCGCATGATCAACAACGAATGGGTTACCCATCACAGCGGCATGCACGGGTTGTATCGCGTGAACAGCTTCGTGGACGACCCCGCAGGGCACGCATTGGTGACCGCCTATGCGGTGCGACGTCCTGACGGCGATTGGGCGTTATTGATCGTGAATAAGGACAGGGACAACGCGCGCAGCGTTGAGATTGCGTTTGAGGACGCCGGTGAAAGGAAGGCGTTTTTCGACGGCGAAGCCACCATGATCAGCTTCGGGAGCGAGCAGTATGTCTGGCACTCGGAAGGCGCGCAGTCTCATGCCGAGCCTGATTCTCCGCCAGTTGCCTCCATGGTGAGAGCGGGAGAAGGTGCGAGGGTAACCCTTCCGAAATGTTCCGTCACGGTGCTGCGCGGCAAAGTCGCAGGAATGGGTCAGAATCATTCCAGCTGATGTTTGCAGCGCAATGGTTCGGTTAAACTTGGTTCGCTTCAGCGGAGATAGATGATGCAGCGATCAATTTGCATCGTGTGCATTTGATGACGAAGTAAGTTCGAGGAGCTTATGGCAGATACCACACGACGAAGCGTGCTGAAGATGGCCGGCGCGAGTGTAGCGGCTCTTTCACTTGGCGGGGAGGCATTGAGCGCAAGCCAATTGCCCGGCCAGCCAGGTGTTTGTGCTCCTGAGGCACAAAGCAAAGCCGCTCCGCGTGTGATGGCAATTGCTGCGCATCCGGGTGACACGTTTTTTGTGATGGGGGCTCCGGTAGCGGTTGCGACACATTCGGGCGGTTCGGGATTTGTTCTGAGCTTGTCGCTGGGAGAGAAGGGATCTGCGGACATTCCGCCGGCGAAATATGGAGCGATGCAGGAGAAGGCTTCCAATAAAGCTGCAGAGATGCTCGGGGCCACGGCATTGTTTCTGCATTACGGTGACGGAGCGATTCCCGACAACGACGAGGCGGCGTTTGGAGTTTGCGATTTTATCCGGCAGCACAAGCCTGACGTTGTGGTTACGCACTGGAAAGGAAGCTGGCACAAAGACCATCAGGCGTGCCATCACATCGTGCAAAACGCCATCTTCTATGCGGCGCTGCCGAGCTTTGCGCGAGAGTATCCGGCGCACGGAGTGAGGAGCCTGTACTTTGCCGATAACTGGGAGGATGCTCGCGATTTTGTGCCGGATACCTATCTCGATATAAGCGCCGTTTATGACCAATGGCTGAAGGCGTGCGGAGTTTTTCCGATGTGGCGCGGCGAAACCGGATTTCGCTATAACGACTACTACTCAAGCCGGGCGGTAGGATCGGGCTGCCTTAGCGGCGCGAAGCAGGCGGTGGCCTTGATGTCGGCAGCGGACCAACGGATACAACATGTGCGTTCCCTGTAGGGAAACGCGAGGACGATGAACCTCAACCTAGAGAGGATGTTATTGCATGAGTGAGCTTGAATACCTGAGCCGCATCACTGAAGTTATCGCGAAGATTCGCGAGACCCAGAAGGACAACATCGAAAAGGCGGCAGAGGCATTTGCGAAATCGATCCAGTCAGGCGGCCGCGTTTATATGTTTGGGAGCGGCCACTCAGTAATTCCGGTGCTGGATATTTTTCCGCGCTACGGGAGCTTCGTCGGTTTTTACCCTATATATGATCCGCGGCTCATGTGGTCCAACGTGGTTGGTCCGGGCGGCGCGCGCGAGCTGCTCTGGCTGGAACAGCGGGAAGGGTACGCAAAGGTCGTTCTTTCAAGTTATGAATTGAAGCCGGTTGATTCCATTCTGATTTTCTCGCACGGAGGGCTCAATGCTGCTCCGATTGAGATGGGCATTGAGGCGAAGAAGAGCGGCGTGACCGTGGTGTCGGTATCGTCCCATGCCAATTACAAGCACGCGACTGCGAAACATTCGACGGGCAAGAAGCTCGCCGATGCGTCAGATATCGCTATTGATAACTGCATTCCTCCTGAAGATGCGCTGGTTGCCGGTGAGGGGATCCCTGAGAAGTTTGCGGCGGGGTCCACGGTGGCTTCCGTTTCAATTGCGATGACGCTTGTGTCGGAGACCGGTAAGCGCCTGCTGAAAAAAGGCGTGCGTCCGAATACGTTTGTTTCTCCGAATGTCGGCCTGTCGCCGGACCATAACGAGCAGGTTTTCAAAGAGTACACGCGTAACGTGCTCCGCTGAAAAGAGGCGACTAGTGGCAGGCCTCAATTGTCCTAGATAGGATTGCATGCCGAGATGTGCCTCGCCGGATGTGGGGGGGGCCCGTTTTCAGAAAGGCAAGATGTGAAGACTGTCCGCATTTGGATTGCGATTCTGGGATTCATCTCTGTGTTTGGACTTGCGGCTGCGCAGGTAAATGGTTACGCCGGACAGCATGCGGGTACGGATGGAGGAAATGCGTTCTATCCGGCGGCGGTGTGGTACAGCGGCGGCCGGGCGCGCGCGCCAATGCTGGAAAAGATTGACACGACGAGCGCAAAGCGCTGGGGCGCAGACCTGGATGCGATTAAGGCGGATGGCTTCGACACAGTCAAGGCGTGGATTGACTGGAAAACAGGGGAGCCGACCCATGGGCAGTTTGATTTTGCGAACCTGAACCTGTTGATGCGGTTGGCGCAGCAGCGTGGGCTGCGCGTGATTGTCCAGATTTATCTTGATTCGGCGCCGAGCTGGATTGGGCGGATGCATCCCACCGGGAGATTCGTGAGCAGCAGCGGCGCAGTAATCGATTCGCAGTCAGCACCCGGCTATAACATCGACGATCCTGGCGTTCATAAGGAAGCCGTCGCGTTCCTTGAGGCGCTTTCGAAGGATGCGAACCAGTATCCGGCTTTGTACGGTTGGGACGTATGGAGCGAGCCGCACATCATCAACTGGGCGGAGTTTCCTTACCTGAAGGATGCTGAATTCGGTTTCAATCCATCGACGCAGGCGAGGTTCCGCGGATGGCTGCAGGCGAAGTACAAGACGCTGGCCGGCCTGAACGCGGCCTGGTACCGGACTTACACTAGCTGGGACCAAGTAGAGGCGCCGCGTTTTCCGACGATCCTCTCCTATACCGATTACATCGACTGGCGGATGTTCATTGACGTTAAGCTTGCGGGCGACCTGGCGTTGCGGTCGAGCGCCATCCGGACATTCGACAAGGTTCACCCGATCGCGAGCCATTCTGATGCGCCAAGCCTGTTTACGTCTCCTACGGACGGTTATGGCGAGCCGGATGATTTCCGCATGTCGGCGAGCGCGGACTTTTATGGGACATCGATGTATCCCATGCACTCGGAATCGGTTCATCCGTGGTCGAGTGGCATGCTGGACACGGCGCTGGACTTTTCGCGCTCAGCGGGCCACAGCCTGAACAAGGGATTCTGGATCGGAGAACTGCAGGCAGGCCAAGGGGCGACGGCCATGCGGATCGCTGTTCCGGTTACGGCTGCGGACGAGACCTTTTGGATATGGCAGGCGGTTGCGCATGGTGCGCGCGAGTTTGCCGTCTACGCCTGGTACCCGATGAGTTCCGGATTCGAGTCGAATGGATATGGGTTGATTAACCTTGATGGAACGCTGACGGACCGGGCGCGAGCGGCAGGGAAGACGGCGGCGATTATCGGCAGACATGCAACAAGTTTGTTGAACGCAACGCCAGCTCCCGCGAAGATTGCGATTCTGTATAACCGCTTGTCGTACATGGTCGGCGGCTCGCAACCATCGCTTTCAAAACTTGGACGAGCGCCGATTGACTCGGCGATGGGGCTGCACCTGGCGTTCGCAAAAGAACAGATGCCGGTAGATTTCGTTTCAACGCAGGAGGTGGCTGCGGGAAAGCTGGGGCAGTACAAGATATTGTTCGTGCCCTTTCCAGTGATGCTTTCAGCAAATGTAGCGGATGGTATTCGGCGATATGTGCAAAGCGGCGGCACGGTTGTGGCGGAAGCACGGCTGGCATGGAATGACGAGCGCGGGTTTGCCAGCCCTGTCATCCCCGGAATGGGGCTGGACAAAGTATTCGGCGCGAGAGAGAAGCTGATTGTGCCGGTCAATGTGCCGGAAATTACGATTGCGAAATCGGCCGACCTTCCTGGATGGGAGAACGGCACGGTTCACGGCGCGGCATTTGAGGAGCAGCTGGAACCATACGAAGGAGCGCAGGTGCTCGGGCGCTTTGCGGATGGCGAAGCGGCGATCATTGAAAATTCATTTGGTAAGGGCAGGACGTTCCTCATGGGGACATTTCTGGCGCTCGGATATGAGCAGCACCCTGAAGCGCCGGCTCAGCAGTTGCTAATTTCGCTGGCGGAGTCAGCGGGGGCGTCGCGGGAAGTCGAAGTATCGGGCACAGGAGCGGGGAACATCGAGGTGCGTCGCCTGGTGAGCGGCGATGAGCAGATCGTCTTCGCCTTCAACGAGTCGAATGATGCGACTGGTGCGGCGGTGTCGTTGGATGTTCCGTGGGCGCCTGCACAGGCTGTGGACTGGGTAGATGGTCATGATGTGCAGTTCGCAATGCAGCAGGGGAAGGTGATTCTGAAGAAGACGTTTGCGCCGCATGAGGTCTGGGTTGTGGATCTCGAATCGCACCAGTGAAAGCTGATCTACGCAGGAAGGATTGTCATGCCGGATTTTGTTGTGGCTGCCGACATTGGTGGAACGAACATTCGCGTGGCCAGGGTGAGCAAGACGGGGAAGATTAGTCATCGATTTGAAGCGGCCACGCCGACTGAGGGTGGGGCGTCGGTAGTCGAGGCGCTGGTCGCGCTTCTGGATAGGGTTCCGCGCGAAGGGGCGCGTGCGCTGGGTATTGATGTTCCGGGGCTGGCATATCCCAACGGCGATGTGTGGGCGCCGAATATCAAAGGCTGGAAACGAATGCCTCTTGGGAGGAAGCTGCGGGAGAGGCTAGGGCTTCGAGTGGTGGTGGAGAGCGACCGAAACGCTTTTGTTGTGGGCGAAGCTTGGAAGGGGGTTGCGCGGAACTGTCGCGATGTGATTTTTTTGGCGGTGGGTACGGGCATCGGAGCCGGGATCCTGGTGGATGGTCGTCTGGTGCGAGGCAGCGGTGAACTCGCCGGCTGCGTGGGATGGATGGCGGTTCGCGACAAGTTTGCTCCGCAATATGCCAGACGGGGGTGCCTTGAGAGTCATGCGGCGGGAATTGGCATTGCGAAGGAGGCAAGCAAGCGATTCAGGCGTAAGACATCAGCCCGCGAGGTTGCATTGCTCGCAGAGGGTGGCAACAAGCGCGCGCAGAAGCTTCTTCGAGAAGCAGGCAGTTATCTGGGACTTGGGCTGGCGAATCTCGTCAGCACGCTGAACCCGGAGGTGATCGTACTCGGAGGCGGCGTTGCAGAGGCGGGAGAATTCATGCTGATTGCAGCTCGGGAGACGATGATGCGCTGGGCGCAGCCTATTGCAGTTAGACAGACGCGCTTGCTTTGCAGCCGACTAGGCGGCGCAGCGAGTCTGCTGGGCGTGGCGAAGCTGGCTTTTGATGGTACTGCGGCGGCGGAGAGATAACTTGCCGCCGCCGCCAACCAATCGTCGAATGGCGTTGATCTTCACGATTAACGCATGCATGCTGATCTTTGGGATTGTGTTGTTCCTCATGGGAGCAATGCTGCCGACGCTCCATGTGAGCAATACGCACGTGATCAATCTGGGCTCGGTCCCATTGATCGGAATCCTGATTGCGACGGTGTTCGCCGGACCCATTCTCGACCTGCACGGGGCGAAGCAGATGATGGTTACCGCTCTTCTGCTCACTGCCGGGTCGCTGGCAATTCTTCCCGCGCTGCACCATTACTGGCAACTTGAGGTGTGCTGCCTGGGCTACGGACTGGGTGGCGGGATTCTGAACACCGCGACCAATGTTCTGATCGCAGACCTGAACTCCGAGAGCCGTGCCAGCGCTCTAAATTTGCTGGGATTTTTCTTCAGCGGCGGGGCGGTACTGGCCCCCTTGTTAATGTCGGCGGCTGGATTGGGTTTGGCGCCAGCGACGGCACTTCGGCTGCTGGCAGGAGTGACGGCCGCGATACTGATTCCAGTATTGGTTTTTCGATTTCCGGAGCCGCTGCGCGCGGGAATCCAGTTGCGAGACCTCTTCTCGGTTTTGAACCAGCCCCTGGTGTGGTTGTTTGGAGCGATTCTGATCTTCGAGTCGGGGAGCGAAAACTGCATCTTCGTGTGGTCTGGGAAAATCGCCACGGATGTGCTGCATACGAGTCCAGCGAGGGGAAGCATCGCGCTAGCCGCACTTGGGGCCGCGCTCGGTGTTGGTCGACTTCTGGCGATTTTGTGGCTGCGGCTGCTGGGAAACGCTGGAACAATCTGGCTATCTGCGGTGCTGATCCTGTTCGGGGTTGCGAGCGCTGACGGAGCGAAAAGTCTGAGCGAGATGATCTTTTCGATGGCGGTCATCGGCTTTGGGATCGCGGGGATCTACCCAACGGTGCTTGGAATTGCCGGGAACAGCTTTTCCGGGGAGACCGGGACGGTATTCGGGGCGATTATTGCCCTGGGACTGATTGGCGGCGCAGCCGGGCCGACCATTGGGGGATTCGTGGCTAGAAACGGAATGCTGCACGTGCTTTGGATTCCGGCGGTGAGCGCGATTGCCGTGGGGGTGCTGATTGCGGTGGTGGATGTTCGTGGCCTCAGCGAAAGGAGAGTCTCCACGTGAAGGTGGCGGGTGGTCTAGACGACTGGCCTGGCAGCCTTTCGGCTGCGGGTTTCAACTCGAAATAAATCGATATAGCTTGCGCTGTGTATGTCTATACAGGCTGCCCTGTTCTAACGATCGCGATTTTTGGGGTCGCGCAAAGGGTTGTTGCCTCATGAAAACCGCTTTGGGCGCGCTAACTAGCTCATTCTGGCGGGAAGTTGCCGGATGTGGGGGCCGCTTGTTACGGTAGCAATCCCTCGGTTTCGGATCATTATTTTTTCCCCTTGACAGCGTGCCCCGCGTGAAATTAGCATCTCGCACGCGCTGGAAATAACAGCAAAAAAGACGTCAAAAAGTGTCTAACCGCAGATCCGGCGCGTGTTTTTGAGGAGGTTTCAAAGATGAGCAGGAAGAGAATTCTCTCGCTAACAGTATGTTCAGCATTACTGTTCGCATTAGGCGTTCTGACTCATTCAGCGTGGAGTCAGGAAGTTACTGCAACCGTTGTCGGCACCGTGACAGATCAAAGCGGTGCTGTTGTTCCCGGAGCTACAGTCAAAGTAACGGCGTTGGACCGCGGTGTGACCTACACCGGGGAGTCAAATGGTGAGGGTCTTTATCGGATCCCCCAACTGCCGGTAGGCCAATACAACCTAACCGTGCAAAAGTCCGGATTTGTCACGGTCGCGCATGAGCCGTTTGTCCTTGCGATGAACCAGATCGCGCGTATCGATGTCCTGCTCAAGGTCGGGGCGGATAGCACGACGGTGGAAGTGACCACCGCCGCTCCGGTTCTGGAGACAGACTCTACAACGGTTGACACTGTCATGAACGCAGCAACCAATGACAGTCTTCCGCTGGCCTCGCGCAATTACGTGCAGTTGACTCTGCTTGCGCCGGGCTCGGTTTCAACCGATCCGAGCAGCTTTAACAACGGGAACAATACCGCTGGATACGGCGGGCGTCCGCTCATCAATGGAAACCGCGAGCAGGCCAACAACTTCCTGCTGGACGGCATGGACAATAACCAGGTTTCAGACAACCTGCTGGGTTACACGCCGGCGCCGGATGCAATCGAAGAGTTCAACCTGATTACGAACAACGCTCCTGCGGAGTTCGGCAATTTTGAGGGTGGAATCGTCAGCGCCACCATCAAGTCGGGCACGAACAGCTTCCACGGCGATGTGTGGGAGTACATCCGCAACGATAAGCTCAACGCAAACAGTTGGTCGAACAAAGTTAACCCGAGCCAAATCCTTCCGAGAAGCGCGTTGCGCTGGAACATGTTTGGCTTTACCGTCGGCGGCCCGATACTCAAGGACAGGCTCTTCTTCTTTGCCGATTATCAAGGGCAGCGCTTCGACATACCAACTTCACAGGGCTTTCTTTCGGTTTTCACGACGGCTGAGCGAACCGGTGACTTTGGCCTGCTCTGTACCGGAAACGGCGACACCTTTGACGGCACAGGAACCTGCCGAGATAGTCATGGCAACGTAGCCCACCAGTTATACAACCCATGCGCGTCGTCCACGCAGCCTTGCGCTCCGGGATCGACTCCGGCCTCGCCGCGCAGTATATTCCCGAATAACGTAATCCCTGCCGCAATGATCAGCCCGGTCGCGTCGGCGCTGTTCTCGTCAAGCCTTTACCCCGCCGCTACCGGTACCGACCCGCTAGGTCGAAATGACGCGGTGAATACCTCGAATTCAGCGGAGGACGTGGACCAGGGCGATTTAAAGATCGACTATAAAGCCACGGCGAAGGACAACGTCTCGTATCGCTTTACCAGAGCGTACCAGAACAATCCATCCACCAACTCATTCGAGTTGTTGTCGAACGGTTATGCAACCACGCCGATTTACAACACGGTTGGCGACTGGACCAGAAACTTCACGAGCAATACTCTGAACGACTTTCGCTTTGGCTGGAGCCATATCACGCTGAACACTGGCAATAGCTGGGACTCGAACGTAGGCCAGTTCGGCAATACGCTGGGAATCGGAAATGGCAACCCGGGTAGCTTGCCCGGCTTGCTAGGTCTGAACTTTTCCAACGATTACGTAGGCAGTATTGGCGCGTCTGAGTCGACCCAGAGTTTTGATGACCACGTCTGGGAAGCGGAAGATGCGGTGAGTTGGATCCGCGGGCGGCACAGCTTTAAGTTCGGTGGCCAATGGTGGGACGAGATCATCAAGACCTTCTATGCCGGCAATAACGGTGAGTTAGGCTTCCTGGACTACGATGGACAGTTCAGCGCATCCGACCCCAACTCGGCGGGGAACGGGAACGGCGATGGCGCGGCAGACTTTCTGCTCGGCCTTCCGTACCAGTACGGCCGCGGTGTCAGCACGGGTGCTACGTGGCAACAGTCCAGCAATGTATTCGGCATTTACGCGGAAGACACCTGGCGCGCCACGGACAGCCTGACTTTGAACCTCGGTTTGCGCTATGACGTGCACACTCCGTGGGTTGAAGCCAACGATCAACAGGCGAATTACAACTTCGCCACCGGAAACATCGATCTTGCCGGCAAGAACGGAGCCAGCAGGGCACTCTATGACGGAACCTACGGAGGGCGTGACCTCCAGCCCCGGGTTGGATTCGCATGGACTCCTGCAATGATGCACGGCCATACGGTGGTTCGCGGAGCGTTCACGGTTTCCTCCTATCTCGAAGGCACGGGCACAAACCTGCGCCTCCCGTTGAACCCCCCGTTCACTCCGGCGGAGATCAATGTGCTTTACACCGGCGAAAATCTGCCTCAGACAAGTTCGACTGATGGAGTCGTGGGCCAAGGGACGAACCCGTCGTGCGCCGCACCGGCTTACGCATGCTATGCCGGCGCGTTCCTGCGGATTTGGGACCCGAAGGTGCAGCCGGCGATTGCGGATGAATGGAACCTGACCATTCAGCACCAACTGGGACGTACCACAACGTTACAGATTGGGTACGTGGGTCAAAAAGGCACTCACCTGATGGTGCCGTACGACTTTGGCCAAAGAGTGCTGAACTCCGATGGATCCACATCAAACAGTCCGTTCTTCGCCAAGAACCTGGCACTCTACAGCGCGCTGGGTAGTCCGACGGATCCGAAAGACCCAGCTACTGGTATCAACGAAGGGGCAACTATTTCGGGTACAAGATCCAACGGGAACATGGAATACAACTCTCTGCAAGCAGTTCTGCAGAAACAGATGAGCCGTGGTCTCCAGGGTCAGGTCGCCTATACTTACTCGAAGTGCATGTCTGACAGCACCGGATACTACGGAGCGTGGAACAACGCCGCTAGTGCTTCGGCATACTGGCAGAACATCTACGATCAAAGAGCCGAATGGGCGCCTTGCTACTACGATGCTACCCACGTGATATCGGCGTATTCGATCTACGCGCTACCCTTTGGACACGGCCAGCGATTTGCAGCCAATGCCAACAAGGGCGTCGATGAGGTAATTGGAGGATGGGAAGTAAGCCCGATCGTGTCGATCCGCACCGGCTGGCCGCTGCCCAGTTTTGCGAACGACCTCTCCGGTACCTATGGTCGTGGCGGACGGGCTGACTGCAACAGTGGACTGCCGTCTATCGTAAACACTGCGGTAGCAGGTGTGGGTCGCCAGTGGTTCAGCAACGACATCCCCGGCTCCAGCACCGGCGCCACATACTTCACGCAGCCGACATCCGGCTTCGGAAATTGTGCTCCGCAGCTTGGGGGCCTCCGGACACCTCGTTACACCGATGTGGACGCGAGCTTACATAAGAACTTCCCAATCACGGAGCGGTTCAAACTGCAATTCCGGAGCGACTTCATCAACCTATTCAATCATCCTCAATTCAACGCTCCAAGCATGGGTCTTGGGGGGGGGATGGGACAAATTACCAGCGCTCAGCCTCCGAGGAACATTCAGCTGGCGTTGAAGCTGTATTACTGACGAACCAAACATCACTATAATGGCTGATGCAGGCGGAGACTCCGCCTGCATCAGTTGTTTTTGACAGCTTTGGATCGGACTTCTTGGAAGGTAGATTTCGCGGAATGAGTAGTTATCTGGGAAGGGCATCCGGTCTTTTTGTCTTGTCAACTGCGCTCGTCTTCTCTGGATCCAGTGCGAACGCTCAGCAGCCGAGGTCGGTCCCACACAAAGCTCAAATTTCACCACAGCAAGCCCTCACTCTGGCGGAACAAGGGCATTGCCGCGAGACTATCGCCGCTCTCAGGCAGGCGATGGCGGCTCAGTTTCCAGCAGAAATGCGCAAGCGTGCCGGAGTAATAGGAGTGCGCTGCTCGCTCGCCACAGACGATCGAGGCGCAGCTCTAGATTTCATCCGGACACTCACTCGAGATTTTGGCCGTGATCCGGACGTGTTGTTTGTCGTTGTTCATGCCTACTCCGACCTATCTACTCGCAGCGCGCAGGATCTCGCTCGATTTGCTCCGCATTCCATTGCCGCGCACAAATTAAATGCTGAGGCGCTGGAGGAACAGGGCAAGTGGGTGCCCGCGGAAATGGAGTATCAGGAAATACTCAAGCAGCACCCTAACGAGCGCGGAATTCATTTCCTGCTAGGGAGGTCGCTGCTGTCGCAACCCGATGGCGGACCGGAAGCGTCGGAACACGCCAGGCAGGAGTTCCTGAAAGAGCTTCAAATTGATCCTAGCAATGTGGACGCACAGTACGTCTTAGGGGAGCTCGCCCGGCGCGATGAGAAGTGGGACGAGGCGATTTCTCGGTTTTCACAGGCTGCGAAGCTCGATCCGAACTTTGCGGAGGCCTACCTGGGATGGGGCGTCTCGCTGCTTGGAGATAAGAAATACGCGGAGTCAATCGCCCCGCTGCGCACCGCGGAACGCCTGACGCCGGCGAATCCTGACATTCATAATGCGCTGGCTACAGCGCTTGTGAGGACCGGAAACAAGGAAGAAGCGCAAAAGGAGTTTGCTATTCTGCGGAGTCTTAGTGGGGACCATCCAAGCGAGACGGGTGCGCAGCCGCAATAGACTTTTCCTACTTTTGACATAGACTGATCGAAATGATGAATCGCATTCGTACAGGGCGATGGACTCGGCGGAAATTTGTGTCGCGGATGATCGCGGGAGCGGTCCTTCTGTCCCAGCGCCCTGCATATGCGTCGAGCGATACAACGAAGTTCCCGTTCGTCGTGGTTCCCCCTGCAAAGAGTGGGATTCAGTGGATGCACACAAGTGGAAAATCACCGGAGAAGTATCTTCCGGAGAGTTCGGGGCCAGGTTGCGCATTTTTTGACTATGACAACGATGGGTGGATGGACATCTATCTCGTAAACAGCGGGAAATGTGATTTCTATACTCCCACCAAGCCGCTGCGCAATGCACTGTACAGAAATAACCGGGACGGAA
>DASZAG010000049.1:0-35407 GCA_035945555.1 Acidobacteriaceae bacterium | reverse complement strand
CGCATCGGCCTTATCGCCCGCTACCACGTCGAACTCCGTTACCGCGACGCCCAGCTCCTGCGCGCGAAACTGGACCTCTTCCTGAGTCAGTTCGCACGCGAGCTGCATCTCGACTTGCTTCATCGCGCAATCCTCCAGGCGACGTATACAATCGGCCCATACACCAGCGCGGCCATCCCCAGCACGCCGCCCACCCACACCAGCAGCGCCATCCAGCTCAGCCGCGCGCGCGGAGCCACACCCGCATTCACACGCGGCAGCCGGTCGAACAGCGAAGCCGCCCGCGCCTCGCGCCTGCGCCGCTCATACTCCGCCTCAAACTCCGCGCAGCTCAGGCAATAGCGGCGCGTCAGCGCCCGCGCCCCGCACGCCGCGCAATGCCGAATCTCGAAGATCCTGTCCGCTCCCGTCATCCGCGCCTCCACCACAGCGTGAGCCCGCAAATCGTGAGCGAGCGCCACTCAAAGTCCCCGCGGTACAGGTCGAACCACCAGAACCGCCGCGCCCGCGCGAAATTCCTCGGCATATATTCAAAGTCGAAAATCATCGCGCCGCCCTCCGCCAGGCCGCGCCCAGCAGCAGGCCGCCCACGGCCACAGAAACCGCCGCGTGCCACCACTCGAACGCGATGCCCTGCGCCGCTCCCCACGCCACAAACATTCCGCCGCACACAAAAATCAGCCATGAAATCATGCCGCATGTCCTTTCCCGGCGCTCCTGCGAGCCTTCGCCGCCTCGCGATACTGCTTCCGTTTCCGCCGCCGCTCTTCCATGATCCGCGCATGCACTTCGCCTGGGCTCAGCCGTCGCGGACGGGGAACGGGCTGCGCCGCCCGCTCCACCAGGTCCCCAAACTGGCGAATGCAGCCGGGACGCGAACACACCGCGCGCGAACCGTCGTACCACCGCAGCCGGTCGCCGTCCACTTCGTCCTCGCCAACGCCGCAGAAATGGCACACCCCGGCCACCCAATGCCGCGTCAGCAGCGCCGCCGCCGACGCCCGGTTCATTTGCGCACCGCCTTTTTCGCAGCCTTCGCCTTCGCGGGTTTCTTCGCTGTCGCTTTCTTCGCGCCGGTCCCCCCGACGACCAGTCTTCGTCGTCGGGGTGGTCACCAGCGCTTTCGGGGAGGGCATCTTCGCCTTCTCGAAACTCTTCGCAATCGCGTCCGTCGCCTTGCGCGGATTCAGAGCAGAAGCGTGCAGCCCGGCAATCGGGAGCATGGAAACTTCCAGCGAAGAGGGAAGGGCAACGGTTGCGGAGGTCGTCGCTTTCATTGCACGCCTCCCCTCTCCATGGCGGAGGCGAGGAAAGGAGTTAACTCGCCCCCGCCGGCCCGCAGCGCTTCACGCAGCGCCGCCGGCTTCTCAAGTTCAATCAGCGCGTCAATCAACCGCAGCACGCGCCCCACGCGACACCGCTCCGTGTGCTCGCTTCTCGCCTCGCCGTGCTGCAGCGTGCGGCACTCCGTGCACTGCAGCCGGAACTGCCCTGAACGCACCGGGCGGCAGAACTGGTTATGCGCGAGATCGCGTGCGGAGAACAGAAGGTCGCCGAGCAGCGCAGCCTGTACGCTGGCGTGCGCCTCGGCAATCGCCGACGCGCAGCGCACGCAGGTGAAGACGCGGTGCGTGCCGGCTAGGTCGCCGAACCCAGCGCCCTGATGCATCTGCAGCTCGTGGATCGCGACAACCACGCCCGGCCGTGTTTCCGTGGTGAAGTCAGTCCCGCCGCAGACGCGGCAGGAAAACGGGTGAGGAAGAGTTGAGGATGGAAGCAAACAACGTCCGGAATCGGACACTTCGGCAGGTGCTCGCAGGCTTGAGCGTGAATCAGCCATTTGCAAACTCTCTTTCCGTCTATGCCGGATCAAGAGATTGCAGGTGTTGAGCTTTTGGTGAGCTCGCTGGGATTCGAACCCAGGACCCACGCCTTAAAAGGGCGTTGCTCTACCTACTGAGCTACGAGCTCTCACCTTTCTCAAAGTTACCACAGCAGAAACTTGCTCACTCGGCTTCGGATATGCCTCGAAGGCACAAAAAACTGTTGCCCAAACCTCACCGCCAAAGTAATGTTGGTGCGACCCTCCCGTCAGTTCAGGTCGGAAGGGCGATTCCAGTTTCGCCGAGGTCTGCCTTGCTCGCTGTGCTTCGTCGTGCCCTTGTCCTGTGCCTTGTTCTCGCCCCGTTGTCAGCATTTGCGTTCCCCGAGTGGCAGGAACCCACTCCGGCGGAACTCAGCATGAAGTCTTACGCAGCGGACCCCGACGCCCCCGCCGTGTATCTCTATCGCGAAGAGACCGTGGACGACGCCCTGCATATGCATTCCACCTACGCCCGTATCAAGATCCTTTCGGAAAAGGGCAAGGACATGTACTCGGACGTCGAGCTTCCCTATCTTTCCGGGTACAGCGTTGACAGCATCGCCGGACGCACTATTCATAGCGATGGTACGGTGGTCCCCTTCACCGGGAAGCCCTATAACAAGCTGTTGACCAAAGAAGGCAACCTGAAAGTCATGGCAAAGGTCTTCAGCATGCCGGACGTGCAGGTGGGCAGCATCCTCGAATATCGGTTCAAACTTCACTATGCCGATGGCATCGTCGCTTCACCACATTGGCTCATTCAGCGCAGAATTCCGGTTGTCAAGGCACATTACCACTTCATGCCCAGCCCCGATCGAGATGGGGGTTCACGCTTTATCACCGCGGTCGAATACGGACATGAAATGATCGCGAACCAGTTGCTGTTTACCCGGATTTTGCCACCCGGCGACAATATTTCGCACGACGTAGCCGGCCGCTTCGATTTGACAGTCGAGAACATCCCCGCACTACCTCACGGCGACTTTCTTCCTCCGTTGGGTAACTTTAGCAACCGCGTCATCTTCTACTATTCGCCCTTCACCAACGGTGCCGAATACTGGAGCACTATCGGAAAGTACTGGTCGAAGGATTTTGATCATTTCGCCCACGTCTCTGACAAAATTCGGAGCGCGGTCAACGGCATCGTTGCGCCTGCAGATACTGACGAGCAAAAGGTCGCAAAAATATACGCCGCAGTTATGAAGATTGATAACACCAACTTCTCCCGAGCACACACCGCCCAGGAGAATAAGGCCGAAGGGGTCAAAATTAAGTCCGCCGAAGATGTCTGGGCACAGCAACGCGGCAGTAGCGACGACATCACGCGACTTTTTGTCGCCATGGTTCGCGCAGCCGGCCTCAAGGCTTATGGCGCTTACGTCGTGAATCGCGACACAAATGTATTTGACCAGAGCTACCTGTATTGGGGCCAGCTCGACGATGAGGTCGCCATCGTCTCGATCAACGGAAAAGAGGTGTACTTCGATCCCGGCCAGCGATACTGCGAATTCGCCAAACTTCACTGGAAGCACACCTGGGCAGGCGGGATTCGTCAGACAGCAGACGACACGCAGATATTCACAACTCCGGGCGAAGCCTATACCGACAATATCGTCACCCGAAACGCGGAACTTACCCTCGACCCCAATGGCCAGGTGCACGGACGTATCTATGTGAATATGACCGGCGTACAGGCTTTGCGCTGGCGTCAGGCCGCGCTCCGCAGCGATGAGACGGCAATCAAGAAGGACTTTGATAAGGAATTCCAAGGCAGTATGCCACCCGGGATAGCCGTCAAGACCGACCACTTCATCGGTCTCGCCGACTATGGCCACGCGCTGATGGCGGCTGTGGACGTAACCGGCACTCTAGGTAACCAGACGGGAAAACATATCTTTATTCCCGCTGTGTTTTTCGAAGCTGGCGACTCTCCGCTGTTTGCACAAACCAAACGCGAATACCCCGTGTACATTCATTACCCTTACACGATCAGCGATCACCTAAAGCTCACACTACCGCCGAATTTAACCGTGGAAAGCACGCCGAAACCGGCTTTCATAAACTATTCGCCGAACGCCGACTATGTGGTTAACTTCGGCTCCAAGCCCCAGATATTCGAATATGCGCGCAGGCTTCGGCTTTCCAATACCTTATACAAGGCAACGGAATACCCCGGACTGCGCGACTTCTTCCAAAAGGTCAGCTCAGATGACCAGGCGCAGTTCGCGGTCAAGGTGGCTCCGGTCGCAGTTTCTGCATCGGCGCCCGTGCAAGCCGCTGCTCCCGCTGGAGGCAAATAATATGAAGCGGAACCTTCCGATCTTCTTTCCGCTTTTGGGGCTTGTATTCGCGTGCGTGACCGCACAAGCCTCCAATTCTGACCTGCCTGAATGGGTGACACAAGCCGCTGGGGCTCAAGTAACGATCCCACAGGGGGAGCATCCCAAAGCCATCGTTCTCCTCGAAGATAAGCTGCTCACCGTTAATCCCGATGGCCAAATCACGGAGCGGTATCGCGAGGTCGTCAAGATTCTCCGCCCGCAGGGGCGCGGCTATGCTCATCCCTTGGCGTGGTTCAACAAAGACCACAACCTGACATCGTTTCACGTGTGGAGCATCGGTCCGGACGGCCACCAGTACTCGCTAAAAAAGGATCAGATCTTCGAACGCGGATCGGAGGACTGGGGAATTCTCTACGACGATGTTCGCTTCCGTTCCGCTAACGTCCCAGGATCGGATCCCGGCGGCGTCGTTGCATACGAATACACCATGCGATATCCCCTCTACTCGGGAAACGAGCCATGGGAATTCCAGAATCCAATTCCGACGGTAAAATCCGTTTTCGAAGTTGATCTACCTGCGGGGTGGAGGTACCGTTCGCTCTGGCGCAATTATGCCAGCATTCAGCCAACGGAGGTCCAGCCCAACTGTATTCGCTGGGAGTTAGCCAACATTCCCGGGATCGACCTCGAATCCATTCCTCTGGCCCCAGCCGAGGGAGCTCTTACTGGCCGCATGGAGGTATATTTTTCCGCCGCGACGTTGCCTGACGGGCCTAAGGAAGCGCCTGAGCTCTGGACCCGTATCGGCCAGTGGTACACGCAACTTGCTGCTCCAGAAAGCGAGGGCCCTGCTGATATCGCCACAGCAAGTCGGGCGCTGACTGACTCAAATGTTGAGTTCATGTCGCGAATTCAGAAGGTCGCGGATTACATGCAGCAGAAAATTCGCTACGTGGGAATCGAAATCGGAATCGGTGGCTACGTTCCCCATAGCGCCGAAGAAATTTACCGCAACCAATATGGTGACTGCAAAGACAAGGTCACACTGATGATCGCAATGCTCGATGCCGTCGGTGTTCGCGCCACCTGGGTCATGGTGGACACCGACCGCGGAGTCATCGATCCTGCCGTTCCTTCACTCATTGGCGATCACATGATCGCAGCCATCGAAATCCCTGAAGGCTACCATAACCCGGCTCTCAAAGCGGTTGTCACAGCAAAGACCGGCAAGCGCTATCTCATCTTCGATCCCACAAATCAATATGTTCCTATCGGCCTGCTTCCCACATATCTGCAAGGCAGTACGGGCTTGCTCATGGCAGGAGCGGACAGCGAAGCCATCACCCTGCCGACCCTTGCGCCAGATACGGACACGCTCGACCGTAAGGCAAATTTCATACTGGCCGCCGATGGCTCTCTCACCGGCACCGCGACGGTTGCGCATCTGGGAGCTTCCTCCGGAGGTCTTCGTTATTCGCTCGTGATGAGCAATGACACGGAAAAAAGGCAAAAGCTGGAGAATGCGCTGCGGGAGGACTTCTCCTCGTTCCAGGTCAATAGCGAGGACATAAAGAATGCGCGCAATCTCGATCAGCCGCTCATAATGAGCTATGGCATTACGGCCGCGTCGTACGCGAAGCATGCGGGCGACATGCTTCTTGTCAGACCTCGCGTTATCGGTTCCGACGCAACTGCGCTCGACGACGTTTCTCGGAAATACCCCATCGAATTCTCCTCCACCAGAGATTGGCGGGATAGCTTCGACGTCAAGATTCCCGAGGGTTACAAGGTCGACGACCTGCCCGATCCAGTGAACGTGGATACCGGATTCGCGAGTTACCACAGCGACGTCAAAGTCAGCAGTGGCGTCCTGCACTACTCCCGCGAGTTCATAGTGAAGAAACTTGAAATCAGCGCCGGAGATTACCCGGCGCTGCGAAAATTCGAGAGCCAAATTTATACTGATGAGAACCACGATGCGGTTCTAACGAAGACAAATTAGAAACGGGTTCCACTCCGTCCCGAAGATCCGCATCTCAAGGCGGGGGATCCGCCTATTTTTGCCTAACGAGGCGTTTTCTGCCCAAACGAAATAAGATTGAGGAGGAGACGTTTCCTTTTGGCTGTCAAAATTAAGTTTGCCCCGCTCAAGCCGGGCGCCCTCCAACTCAAATACAAACTGCTGCTGATTGCCGGAGCCGTCATTGCGGTATGCCTCATCACCTTCGCCTGCATCTTCGGCCATTACTACTCGAAATATCAGCACATTGTCGATCAGCGCTTGGAAAAGCCTCTCTTCGAAGATACGGCCAAGATATACGCTGCACCGCAGGAACTCCGTCCGGGGCAGACCTTTACCGCAGCGGAAATTGCCCAGCAGCTTCGCGATGCGGGATACTCGCTCATAGGCCAAGGCAATCCCGCACTCGTCGGGACCTATTCTCTCGACCCCGGGAGCATCACCATACATCCGGGTCCGCAGTCCTATCATGCTCCCGATAGCGCAACAATCAGCTTTAGCAGAGGCACCATAAGCCAGATTACAGGCGATAAAGGCGAGCAACTTGCCGCTTATGAACTGGAGCCGGTACTCATCACTGATCTTTCTGACCGGAATCGGGCCAAGCGTCGTCTCATCACCTGGAATCAGATTCCCAAAGTCGTTGTTGACGCCGTCACCTCCATCGAGGACAAGCGCTATTTCCAGCACGGCGGTATCGACTGGTACGCGGCATTCGCATGGACATGGCACGACCTGCGCGGCGACCGCCATATGATCGGTGGCGCATCCACTCTCACAATGCAGTTAGCTAAGGAGTTCTTCCTCACTCCGGAGCGCACCTGGCATCGCAAATTCCTTCAGGTCATCGTCACGCTCCAGTTGGAACACCGCTTCTCGAAGCAAAAGATCTTCGAGCTTTACGCCAACGAGGTGCCCCTAGGCCAGCGCGGCAGCTTCTCAATCAACGGATTTGGTGAGGCTGCGCAGGCTTACTTTGGCGAAAATGTGAGCCAGCTCACTCTCCCGCAGGCGGCCTTGCTCGCTGGACTCATTCAGAGCCCCAGCCGTCTCAACCCATACCGACATCCGCAGCGCGCAATCAACCGCCGCAATGTTGTGCTGGATGCAATGGTCGAGACCCACGACATTACACGCGAGCAGGCCGACGAGGCAAAAGCGACTCCTCTCAATCTTGTGCAAGGCGCCCCGGATGCGGGCGAGGCTCCCTACTTTGTAGATCTCGTGCGCGATCAGCTTGTCTCAAAACTTGGTGACAACGACTTCAACAATCAAGGCCTACGCATTTACACCTCGCTTGATCCTGATTTGCAACGCGCGGCGAGCGAAGCCATCGCGCAAGGTTTAGTCCAGATAGACAAGATCGTGGAAGCCCGCCACGCGCGGCGTGAGCGGCATGGTGATCACTCGCCAATTATCTATCCGCAGGTGGCTCTCGTGGCGCTGAACCCCCACACCGGCCAGGTCCTGGCACTCGTCGGCGGACGCAATTACGGAACCAGCCAATTCAATCACGCTGTCCAGCATCGGCCTACCGGATCTACCTTTAAACCCTTTGTTTTCGCCGCTGCGTATAACACCAGCCTCACCGGGGCTCAGCTCACCACCACCGACGGCGTCAGCGCAATCTTTACTCAAAACACCACGCTCTATGACGAGCCCACGACCTTCACCTTTGGCAATAACCAGACCTACAGCCCACGCGATTTTGAAGGCAAGTACTATGGCAACGTAACCGCGCGATTTGCCCTACAGCAGTCGCTCAACAACCCCACGGTCGAACTGGCACAAATGGTCGGATACAACAACGTCGCCGCTCTCGCGAGGGACGCTGGCATGACCAATCTGCTAGCGACTCCGGCCATGGCCATTGGCGCATACGACCAAACGCCGCTGCAAATGGCCGGAGCGTACACCATCTTCGCCAACGACGGAGTGAAAATCGATCCGTGGATGGTCGCTTCCGTCCGCAATGAGAATGGCGATGTAATGAACGACTACACGCCGGAATCAAAGCCTATCCTTGATCCCCGGGTCGCATACCTCACCACCGTCTTGATGCAAAATGTCATTGATCATGGCACTGCAGAAGGTGTGCGCGCCATGGGGTTCACTGCTCCGGCCGCCGGTAAAACCGGGACAGAACATGATGCTTGGTTCATCGGGTACACAAGCAACCTGCTGTGCGTGGTGTGGGTGGGTAATGACGATTACAGCGACATTAAGATCGAAGGCGCGCATGCCGCTTCCCCCATTTGGGCCGACTTCATGAAACGCGCCGTCGCGCTCCCTGAATACTCTGATACGAAACAGTTCGTAGCACCCCCCGGCGTGGTGGAAGTGCAACTCGATAAGACCACCAATCTAGTGGCCGATGCCGCGTGTCCTGAAGACTATACCGCAGCGTTTCTCGACGGCACGCAGCCCACCGACACCTGCGATCACGTGAATGGGAATCAGCGCAACATCTTCCAACGTATCTTCGGCCTTGGTGGAAATAAGCCCGCACCCCCACCGCCCGCGAAAACACCTCAGTCTACACCGCAGCCAGTACGGCCTTCTGTCAATCCAGCTCCGCAACAGCCGCAAACCACAGTCGCCCCACAGGAGCCTGACAAGAAGAAGAAACACGGGTTCTGGAGCCGCATCTTCGGCAAGAAGTCGAAGGACGACTCACAGCAGAACCAGCCGCAAGATCAGCAGAACCAGTAACGGTCAATATTCTGGCACGGAATTCGCGGCGACCGGTCTTCGCACGTTGAACCCTGTTGGTGCGGCCGCGAATCCGGCTTCCAGAAGATAACGCGCGAGCCAATGCTCATGTATCGGCTCGCCGTTTATGGTTTTGATCAGAACCCCTCCTCGCGCACCGCTCTCGTCTTCCCGCATAGCAGTCTCTCGTGTATTTACCAGGAAGTTCGCGAGATCTCGCGCAGCGTTGCTTCTCTCCGGTTCATCTCCAGAAAGAAAGACCTGCAAGTTGGGATTGTTTCGGCGTAGATAGGCCAAAAGCTCTCCATTTCGCAAAATTACCGAGCTGCCTGCGCTGCGCGACAACGAGCGCGATTCAGATTCGGTTGCATTTTCGGCTCGCCGCCATGGCAATACTGAGCCATAAAGATTTGCAGGATCGGCCGCAGCCAGCTCAAACATCTCCGCCTTCTCTGGAGCACTACTCGCCAGGGACCGCAACATATCCACTGCGGCTGGAAGCGCGAACTGCGTTGCGCCAAGGCCCTCGACAAAGTAGCCTCGCCGGATTCGCCCACCCTCCTCCAATGCTTTCAACACTCCATATATCGCGCTGAATCCTCCAGAGATGCTCTCTTGTGCAACTGTCTCGCGAGTCACAATTCCGTATCGATGCAGCATTTGCATAGCAACGGAATGGTGCCAGGTCGTCTGCTGCGCGGCGGTGACCCGCTTTTCCTGCGTCAGGAGAGACCATCTCCCCTGTGCAGCAGGGGGTGTAGTGCGACGCGAACGGAAGGCCGGTAAGTTATGCTGGCGCTTCGCAGGTCGCGAAGCCAACTGTTTAGCCATGTACGCTCGCAATGAGTGAAATGTGTCATTTGTCACCACTCCGCGCCACACAAGTCTCCACAGAGCACCTACAATCTCTCCCGGATACCCACCAATCCTATCCAGCAGCTCCGGAAAGAACGCCGCACCGCTCTTGCTCAGCTCGTCAATAATGCGCTGCTCCGTTTCACTCAGTAGCGGCACTTCTCTCGGATTGCGCTCCGGCAGCAGCATTGGCACCTTGTCCGCGAGATAGAGCGCGATTCTCCCGTCCCGTTCTCCAATCGAATCAATGCCGCACCAAACAATCTCTCCCCCGGCGATTAGAGTATCGAGATCACTAGGCGAATACGTCGCCAGCCGAGCAGGCAAAATCGCCGACTCTACAAGCGACGCCGCAAGCGGCGCACCCTGAAGAAGCTCAATCGTGTCTAGCAGCGCGTCCAGTCCACGACGTTTGTGCGTAACACCTTGCCATTGCGCGGTGAATCGCGCCAGAACGGGCTGCTCCACCGGCTCAATCTGCCTACGTAGTTTCGCCAGCGATTTTCGGCGGATCTTCCGCAGTACCTCTGCGTCACACCATTCACGGTGCAGTCCTGCCGGCCGAAATCCACCTTCCAGCGCATGCCCGTTCAGTACCAATTCACGTAGTAAAGGCTCAACCTCCTGCGCATCCACGCTAAAACGAGCGGCAGCGTCCATAGCTGTGAACGGCCCGTGAGTGCGCGCAAAGCGGCGCACCAACTCCAGCATTGCCTGCGACACCGGCTTCAGCAATGGAGCGGGAATCCCCGTCGGCAGAACTGTTCCGAGTGCATCACGATAACGCGCAGCATCCTCGACCGCGATGAGTCGCTTTTCATCCGCAATCGTGACCTCAACCAGCCGACGAGTACGCAGCAGGGCGCCTACCGAACGCATCAACTCCGGCCTGGCAAGCCGTTGAGTCAGCTCTGAACGTGACAAATCCCCTACTCGCAGCAATAGATCGTGGATTCCATCCGCATTTCGGACCCGCTGCGTCTCAGCGACTCCTTGTAATTGAGTCTCAACCTCTGCAATGGCATCCTGATCCAATAGTTCACGCAAGTCGGCTTCGCCCAGTAACTCCTGGAGTTGCTCCTGGTCAATCGCGAGGGCTTGAGCGCGTCGCTCCGCCAGCGGCGCATCGCCTTCGTAGATGTAGTTCGCCACATAACTGAACAGCAACGATGCAGCGAACGGCGAAGGCTTGGGTGTATCAACCACATGCACGCGGACATCCTTATTTTCCAAGGCTCTTAGCACTTCGAGCAGCGCCGGAATATCAAACACGTCACGCATGCACTCGCGATATGCCTCGAGCAACATCGGAAACTGCGGATATCGCGATGCTACTGAGAGCAAATCGTGCGCTCGCTTCCGTTGCTGCCACAATGGAGCACGGATTTGGGCCCTTCTCCTCGGTAACAGAAGCGCCCTCGCCGATGCTTCTCGAAATTTCGCTGCAAACAAGGCTGTTCCCGCTAATTGCCGCAGCACCAGATCCGTGACTTCTCGGGAATTCGGCAGCAGCAGCTCTGCATCAGGAGGAACATCAGCATCCGGGAACCGCACGACGAAGCCATCCTCACCGTACATCGTTTCCACATCCGGTCCTCCGCTCTCGCGAACTTTGACCCCAACCGCCATTGCCCACGGCGCATGCACGCGGCTTCCGAATGGCGTAAGGACGCACACTCGCCAATCCCCCATCTCATCGCGCACGCGTTCTACCACGACGAGGCGGTCGTCGGGAACTGCCGTTGTTGATGCCTCCTGGTCGACGAGAAAGTGCAGTAGGTTCTCAGCAGCCTGCATCTCCAAGCCGTGTTCGCGCGCCAGGCGACTGATCGCAGCGTTACGCGGCATTTCCCGAAGCTCGCGAATGAGGGCGCCAATCCGCCGGCCAAATTCCAGTGGCCGACCGGCAAGATCGCCATGCCAAAACGGCATCTTCCCCGGCGCCCCGGGTGCCGGCGAAACTAAGACACGATCGTGCGTAATTTCGTCGATGCGCCACGTCGAAGCACCCAGTACAAACACGTCTCCGGTGCGGCTCTCAAACACCATCTCTTCATCAAGCTCGCCAACGCGCACGGGCTTGTCCCTACCTGAAAGAAACACACCATAGAGACCGCGATCAGGAATGGTGCCGCCGTTCAATATTGCAATCGTCTTCGCGCCTTCTCGCGGAGTTAACAAATTGTGCGTTCTGTCCCATGTGATCCGCGCTCTTAGTTCCGCAAATTCTTCTGATGGATACCGCCCGGAGAGCATATCCAGCACCCCTTCGAATGCGGCGCGGCTCAACGACGCAAATGGGGCGGCACTACGAACCAGCGCAAACAGATCGTCCACGGTAATCTCGGCCTGGCGCGGCGGCTGCCCACGCATGCGCGGCGCGGCAAGCACAGGTGGCTGCGCCACGACAGCAACCACTTGCTGGGCGAGCAAATCCAAGGGATTTCTCAAATAGCGCGTTGATTCAACGAGTCCCTCCTGCATGGCGCGCGTGACGGCGGCGCACGCAATCAGGTCGGCTCGATATTTCGGGAAAATGATGCCTTCGCTCAACGCACCTACATGGTGTCCGGCTCGTCCCACGCGCTGCGTGCCGCTTGCGACTGACGGTGGCGATTCAATCTGTACCACCAGATCAATCGCTCCCATATCGATCCCGAGCTCTAACGATGATGTAGCAACCAGCGCGCGAAGCATCCCCGCTTTCAACTGCTCTTCCACCTCCGCGCGCTGCGCAGCAGCTAGTGAGCCATGATGTGCGCGCGCCAAAGTTCCCGGTATTTGGCGCTGCTCCGCTAATTCGTTCAGAGCCCCGGCCATCCGTTCCGCTGTGCGGCGATTATTCACAAAGATGAGCGTGGAACGTCGCTCCAAAACAATGTCCAGCAACCGTGGGTGAATTGCACTCCAGATCGATGTGCGCCGCGCCTCCGAGCCTCCCGGCAGTTTCTCGATACGGGCAATTCGCGCCATATCTTCCACCGGAACTTCCACCTTCAGATCCAGGCGCTTCGGTTCACTTGCGTTCACAATTGTCACCGGCCGGAACCTCAGCGCGGCCTCGTGATCACTCGTCCATTCCCTCTCGAACTCCGCTAGTTCGCTGCGCTTTCCCTTATTTTTTAGGAGCTTGCGCCTCTCCACTCCTCCCAGAAAATGCGCTACCTCCTCCAGCGGCCGTTGCGTTGCCGACAACCCAATTCTCTGAATCGGCTTCTCCGCAATTTCCTGTAGGCGTTCAAGACTCAACGCAAGATGCGCGCCACGCTTCGTAGGGACCAGCGCATGAATCTCATCGACTATCACCGTCTCAACGTTTCGCAGCGCTACGGCGGAATCCGACGTAAGGAGCAGATACAAAGACTCCGGCGTTGTAATCAAAATCTCCGCAGGATGGCGGCGGAATCTCGCCCGCTCCTTCTGAGCCGTATCCCCCGTTCGAACACTGACTTCCGGCGTTCGAAATGAAGCATCCATGCGCCGAGCCATTTCAGCAATGCCCGCCATCGGCACGCGCAGATTCCGCTCTACATCTACGGCCAGCGCCTTCAGCGGGCTGATATATACAACGCGGCATCCAGTCGATTCTGTGGTGCGTTCGAACATCAATCTGTTCAAACACCATAAGAATGCAGCAAGCGTTTTACCTGTTCCGGTGGGCGCCAGAATCAGCGTGCTTTCGCCACGCGCGATCGCGGGCCACCCCTGCCTCTGCGGCGCGGCAGTTCCCGGAAACGCGGCTCGAAACCATGCGGCTGTAGCCGGATGGAACAGCGACAGGGCCGCATCATCCTCCCCTGTTCGCCCTTTTCTGCGTTTCGCGGTCATCTCTTAAGGAGTTGTCCTCTTCTAATTGAACAGCAGAATA
Organism: Acidobacteriaceae bacterium; assembly: GCA_035945555.1. Classification (GTDB taxonomy): domain Bacteria; phylum Acidobacteriota; class Terriglobia; order Terriglobales; family Acidobacteriaceae; genus Silvibacterium. The sequence continues at coordinate 21,806 of DASZAG010000049.1, read as the reverse complement.
CCGCGACTTCCCAAATTTGAGATGCCGCGACGATAGGGTTGTAAAAGGCGGTTCCCCTAGCATGCTGCGGCTCAAACCAATGGTGGAACAGATAAACAGGACCGAGCGAGAATAGCTAAGAGATGGCAAAATATTTCGTCGTGATGGTTATATGCCTTTTTGCGCCCACGGCCTTCGCGCAACAAACTGGCATCTTCGGCAACTGGAGCGATCCTACCGGCTCCGTCATTCAGATTTTCCCCTGCGGGCCTGACGCCTGTGCGCGCATTATCGCCATCAGCAGCAAGGCTCCCGGTCGCGTCGATGCGAACAATCCCAATCCTGCGCTGCGAAAGCGCCCGCTCTGCGGTCTGCAGATTGGCTCAAGCTTTCAGCTCACCGGGCCAACCCGCGCCCAGGGTGGCTGGCTCTATGACCCGCAATCCGGAAGAACCTACCACGGTACGATGACCCAGTCGGGGGCGGTCCTGCATTTGCGGGGCTATATCGGACTCTCAATCTTCGGCCGAACTGAAACATGGACACGCGCGTCGAACAACCTGTCCCCATGCCAGTCCTGATTTCATTCTGTCGAGACAGTTACAGGCTGCGCCTGCCCATTTAATCCCAGAGACTTCAAGATCACATCGTCGGGAGTGATCTCGGATTTCGTTCGCTTCACCACCCCAAAGTTGCCGCGATAGTCCCACATTGCCCAGCCAATATGGCCGGCCTCCAGCGCTGCCCTCACCGCGCTTATCCATCGCGCCCTCGACTCCGGCGGAGCGGTATCGCGATATGCGCCAAATTCATCGCAGATCAGCGGAACCTTGCGCTCTTGCGCCCATGAAGCGGCAAACTCAATGCGCCCCGCAATTGCCTGAGCATTCCAACCGTCAGCGCCATAGAGATACAAGTTGTAGCGCGCCAAATCATCTGGGACCCGCTTTATCGGCTTGGCTAGGCTAGCCCCAGACGCGGGGAACGGGATATTACCGTAATAGATCCAATCATCTGCTCCCCACGATGCTCCCTGGTGCGTGAATTGGTATGGCTCATAAAAATGGAAGTTGTAAATCACGTTGTCGTCGCGCACCGGCTCCAATTGCAACAGATCGGGCAGGCTCGAATAATTGGCCGCGGTGGCTACGATCGTGTGCACAGCATCGATCCGCCGAATTGCGTGGACCACCCGGGCCTGAATGCCCATCCAGCGATAAGGGTCCTGAACCTCCGGCTCGTTCATAAGTTCAAAGAAGATACGATCCTGGTCGAACGCCGCGTAATGCGCGGCCAGAATTCGCCATAATTCGACAAAATCATCCACGCCTCGCTCCGTCGCCAATCCACCCTTGTAGGCATCGTCCGGAAAAACGCAAACTAGTACAGCCAGATGATTCGCCAGCGCTCCGCGCACAGCACTATCCAATTGGGAGAGCGCTGCCGGATTTGCCACTGCCGTTTCCCCATGTCGCTCGATCAATGAAGGATCGACTCCCAGCCGCACAAAGTCGAATCCCATTGCCTGAATCGCCTTCAAGTCACTGACGGTCGTGTACGTTTCGAGATGTTGGAGAGAAAGATCTCCCGAGCCTGCGAACCATCCGGAAAGGTTGATGCCGTGCCGTAGCGTTGCTGCCCGCCTGAAGGCCACATTCTGTGCCGGAAGCTGCTGCGAACCAGCAAGCAACGCGACCACCAGAAATATCCGCCACCTGCGCACGTCCATAAGACTCCCGTCAATGCCTGGTTTCAGAGCGTTCCTATGTTCTCATGAATGTGAGTTGTGAGAGCTTCACGCGGAGAACCAACATGGATGCAGCTATATCACGCTGCACTACGCGGTTTTCCTCGCACCCTTCATGACGTTCCGGTTAGATGCGACAGCCGCGCCCTGCTTGCCTTGCCAGGCCGGGGCCGCATCGTAATGATCAGGAGGCATTCCATGAAGGCCGTAGTCATTGAACAGTTCGGAGACGTGAATCAGCTTCAACTCGAGGACGTCGACGATCCCGCCGTTGGGGCGGGCGAGGTACGCGTCCGCGTGCACGCTACCAGCATCAATCCGGTGGACTGGAAGATTCGCAGCGGCGCCGTGCGAGGATTGATCGACGTGGAACTGCCCGCGATCCTCGGCCGCGATCTCGCTGGCGAGGTCGAGTCCGTCGGCCCCGGAGTTAATGGATTCCGCAAAGGGCAGCGCGTAATGGCGCTGGCCAATGGGACCTATGCCGAACTGGCCACCGCAAAGGCCAACGTTCTCGCGCCCATCCCCGACAAGCTGAGCTATGAGCAGGCTGCGGCTCTGCCCCTGGTTACGCTCACTGGAGCACAGCTCATTGAGCGAACCATCAAAATTCAGCCCGGCCAGTCGGTGCTGATCCTGGGTGCATTGGGCGGAGTGGGACGCAGCGCCGTTCACGTTGCCCTCGACCACGGCGCGATAGTAATCGCTGGCGTCCGACGGTCCGAACTCCAGGAGGCCGTGGCCCTTGGCGTTGATCAGGCGGTCGCTATTGACGAAGAATCGGAGCTCGAGAAACTCCGTAACCTGGATGCCGTCGCCGATACCATTGGCGGCGCCATCGCCGGGCGCGCGCTCCGTACGCTTAAGGAGGGTGGAGTGTTCGGAACTGTGCTCGGGCCGCCCAAAGATGCCGATCGGCACAACGTCCGCATTGCCAGAGTGATGTCCCAGCCAGATGCCTCCCGTCTATACGAGCTGGCTGATGACGTGGCCCGTGGCAGCTTCACGATCCCGATCGCAAAAACCCTGCCACTCGAGAGAGTCCGCCAGGCGCAAACAGAAGCCGAACGCGGCCACACACACGGCAAAATCATCCTGAAGGCAGCGTGAGCTGCCGATCTATTCCTGCCGAAGAGCAGCAATGGGATCAACGCGCATCGCGCGTCTGGCAGGAATCCAAATCGCCAGCAGGGCAACGATGCACAGTAGAAGCGGTGTGAGAACGAATGCCATCGCATCCCAGGTCTTTACTCCGTACAGGAAGCTTGCAAGGAACCGCGTAAGCCAGAACGCTCCGCCAACTCCCAGGACCACGCCCAGCAGAGCAAGCCTCATGCCCTGGCCGATGACGAGGTTACGCAGGTTCGCAGTCTGCGCCCCCAGCGCCATGCGAATGCCCATCTCCTGTGTGCGCTGCTGGACCGAAAAGGACATAACTCCGTAGACGCCAATCGCTGCCATCAGCAGGCCAAAAAACCCGAAGATCGTGAGCAGCACCATGTTGAACCGTTGCCTGGCGATGCTGCGCGCCTCCACTTCATCCATGGTTCGGATGTGTGCCACGGCCAGGCCACCGCTGGCCTGGCGAATAGCCTCCTTGACGGGATTAATGACTGCGTAGGGATTCCCGCGAGTCCGAATCATCCACCAGAGCGGCGCTACCTTTGAGTTGAGAGCTGTCTCGCCATCCGGCATCTGCGCGAGGGGAATGTACATCATCGGGCCGGGCTCTTCGTCAACATGGTCGTTGCGCGTATCTCCGACAATGCCGATAACCTGGCGCGGCGGCTCAGCGAAGGCGGGCCCCGCACCTGGGCCAATCTGAATCCTGTCCTTGAGCGGGTCTCCTTTGGGCCAATATTGACGTGCAAATGCCTGGTTGATGACAACCACACCGGGTGCCGACCCGTTATCGCCCTCGGTAAAGAGGCGACCCCGCAGAAGAGGAATTTTGAGGCTGGAGAAATAGCCAGAAGATATGGAGTAGAAACCCGCGCCACCTGTGAATGGAGCATTGCCCTTCGGACGACCCACGATGTCGAAGATCATCCCAAATCCCCCCGCCAGAGGCAGGCAATTGCTCGCGCCGGCAGAGACTATTCCCGGCAACGCCTGAAGACGGTCCTGGCCGGCTCGAACCAATTGCGCTACAGGTGCCGTCGTTTGAAAGCGGTCACCGCTGATAGACATCGACATGGTCAGGACATTGTGCGTGTTGAAGCCGGGATCAACCTCGCTCAGATTGCGGAAGGTGCGGATGAGCAATGCTGCTCCTATAACGAGAACCAAGGCGAGCGCGACCTCGCTGACGACGAGGATGGAGCGAACTTTCCCTTGACGGAAGCTCATGCCGGAGCGGCTGGATCCTTCGTTCAGCGTTCCCGCAAGGTTTGGGCGGGACGCGGCGACCGCTGGGATTAGACCAAAGATCACGCCTGTGAACACAGAAATGCCCAAAGTGAAAAGGAGGATATTGAGGTCCAGGCCGATGGACGATCCGGATTCACCGATGCGCGGAATGTTTCCCGGGTTAATACCGAGCAGCAACTTTACACCGAGAAATCCGAGAACGAGCCCCAGCAGTCCTCCGGCCAGAGCAAGAGCAAAGCTTTCGGTTAATAGCTGGCGGATGATCTGACCGCGCCCCGCGCCCAGGGCTGCGCGGGTGGCGAGTTCGCGTCGACGAACTGTCGCTCTTGCCAGCATAAGATTGGCAACGTTTGCGCAGGCGATGAGAAGCACAAATCCCACTGCCCCGAGCAGCACCAAAAGAGGAAAGCGCATATCGCCGACCATCGATTCCTGAAGCGAAATCGCTCCGAATCCACCGCCGGGCGGAAGAGAATCGCTTCCGTAGTTGCGGCGGTATTCGTCGGCGACCAAGCGGAGTTGCGCGTTCGCCTGGGCCAGGGTCACGCCCGGGCGGAGCCGCGCTGCCACGTCGAAGTTGTGAACCATCTCGTGTGAATTCAGGTCAAATTGATACGGAAGCCACAGGTCCACTGGCGCATCTGTAACGAATCCGCGGCCGATTACGCCCACAACGAGATACGATTGGCCGTCGAGCGGAATCGTTCGGCCAACAATTTCGGGGTTGCCGCCGTACCGCTGCTTCCACAGACCGTAGCTGAGCACAACCACGCGGCCACCGTTCGGGCTGTCCTCGGCCGAGGTGAACGTGCGGCCCGCAACAACGGACGCGCCAAGGAGAGCGAAGTAATCCTGCGTCACATGGACGGCCTGCACCTGCTCGGGATGGTCGGCGCCCGTGAGATTTACACCCGCTGCGCCGTAGTCATACGCGGCGATCTGTTGAAAAATGCCAGTCTGTTGCCGCCATAATGCAAACTCCGGAATACTGGCGACCGGGAACGCTCCATGGTCAGTAGTGGTCACCAGTTGAACCAGTGCCTGCGGATCAGGATAGGTGAGCGGCTTAAGTAGAACCGCGTCAATCACTGAGAAGACCGCGGTGTTCACTCCAATGCCGATTGCGATGACCAGCAGGATGACAACTGCAAACCCGGGCGTTCGCGCCAGCGAGCGAAGCGCGAAGCGCAGGTCGCGTGCTGCATCGGTGAGCAGGGGGACGGAGCGGTAGCGCCACACCTGCTCGCGTACTGTGCGGGGATTGCCGAAACGCAGCCGTGCGCGCCGACTGGCCTCTTCGGAAGAGACACCAAGTCCTTCCTGCGTATCCTGCTCATGTGCGAGATGAGATTCGATTTCCTCGGCGAGCTCTTCGTCTTTTCTGGAGCGGTGAAAGAAACGGCGCATGCTCATGGCAATACCTCCGGCTTCTCGGTCTCAGCGCCCAGAATCAGATCAATCGCACGGGTCATCTTCCGCCAACGCCCCGTCGCCGCAGCAAGTTCTCTTCGGCCTTTGGGTGTCAGCCGATAAAATTTTGCCTTTCGATTGTTTTCGCTCACACCCCATTCCGAAGCAAGCCATCCGCGATCTTCCAGGCGATGCAGCGCAGGGTACAACGAACCCTGCTCGACCTCGAGCGCATTCTCCGACGTGTGTTCGATCACCTGCGTGATCGTGTGGCCATGCGCAGGCCCCATTACGAGCGTCCGCAAGATCAGCATGTCCAGGGTTCCCTGCAGGATTTCGCCAGCTTCCGGCGGTCGCTTCAAAACCATACTTCAATCCTCCACTCGAATGTCTATGGGAATAGATATACACCACTCGAATGTCTACGGGAAGCGAGCAAATTCAATAAGAATTTACGGCTTGACATATTCCTTATAGGCATAATATATTTATGCCTATGATCGCTAGGGAAGATTCCTTCAGTCCCGCCGGAGCACTTTCAATGCTCGTTCTGCGTGTGCTTCAGTCCGAGCCTCTGCACGGTTACGCCATCGCACAACGGATCCACTTGCTTTCCAGCGAAGTCCTCGCTGTAGAGGAGGGCCTGCTATATCCCACTCTCCAGAAGATGCTTCGCAAGGGATGGGTCGAGGGCGAGTGGGGCATCTCGGAAACCAATCGCAAAGTTCGCTTCTACCGGCTCACAACGAGCGGCAAAGCCCAGCTGAAAGAGGAATTGTCGAGCTACGGGCGGATCACTCAGGCCATTCAGGAAATTCTTCGCACCGCATAACTATCAACTACTGCATCTTGGGGGGTTGACCATGGGCGAATTTATTCGACGTATCCATTACCTGATCAACAGGCGGCGGCTCGATGCCGAGCTCCAGAACGACATGGAATTTCATCGTGAGATGGCGAAGCGTGCGGGTCAAACGAATTTCGGGAATACGCTCCGTTTGCGTGAGCAGGCATATGAAGCCTGGGGATGGACGTGGCTCGACCGGTTGCTGCAGGATCTGCGCTACGGTGTACGAATCCTCGCTCGCGCGCCGGGTTTCACCCTGACCGCGACTCTGGTGCTCGCTATCGGAATCGGTGTGAATGTATCTGCGTTCAGCCTGTTCAACATGGTTTCACTCAAATGGCTGCCCGTTCCTCAGCCCGAGCGAATTGTACGGCTGCAACGCAGCTCGCCCAGCAACTTTACCAGCGAGATGTCGTATCCGTCATTCCACTTTTATGAAGAGCACGCTAAAACGCTTTCGTCGGCAATCGCGGTAATGGGAATCCCGCCGCTGCAGGTGGAGAACGATGTCCAACTCACCAAAGCATCGTTTGTCACCGCGAACTACTTCACGGAATTAGGTACAAACGCGGCCTATGGCCGGCTGTTGGCTCCTTCGAGCGACGGAAGCGCTGCATCGACTCCGGCCGTTGTGTTGAGTTACGGCTTTTGGCAGAGACGATTTGGCAACGATCCTGGTATTGTCGGGCGCGTCATCCACCTGAATGGCAAGCCTTTCACTGTCATCGGCGTTGCGCCGTATGCTCTCGCCACGCTAGGCGCAGAGGATCCTGATTTATGGCTGCCGATTGCTCAGCAGCCATATCTTTTCACCAAGAGCACGGTCTTATCGGATTGGACGAACTCGAGCTTGCATATGTGGGCCAGGCTGGCTCCCGGTGTAAGCGCGAAGGCCGCCGAAGGCGAATTGCGGACACTGACGAATCAGATACGCATTCAGCATCCGAATGCGGTGTGGGATGGGGAGTATCTGCAGGTCTCTGCAGGCGGACATCTACAAGTCACGCAACCGCAAATGTATCAGGTCGCCGCAATGGTGGGCGTGCTGACGCTGCTGATCCTGGTGGTAGCTTGCGCTAACGTGGGTGGACTGATGCTGGCGCGTGCCGTGACCCGTCAGCATGAGGTTGGAATCCGAATCGCAATTGGTGCGGGACGCTGGCGAATCTTTCGGCAGCTTTGCACAGAGAGCCTCTTGTTAGGTGGACTGGGATCAGTTGCAGCGCTTGGTCTGGCCTGGGCGGTGCTCAAGGTGACACTTACCGAACTGGATGCTCCAAAATGGCTGAGCCCAATGCCCGATTGGCGTGTGATCGTTTTCACAGTTGGCATGGCGTGTATGGCCACGCTGTGCTTTGGCCTGCTGCCCGCGCTTCAAATCGCGCGCCAGAAGCAACAGAAAACCATGGCGCGGCAGATTCTGGTGGCTGCACAAATTGCGGCAAGCGCGGTATTGCTCAGTGTCGCCGCCCTACTTGTGCATGCCACCGAGCATGCGCTTTACACCAATCCCGGGTTCGCTTATCAACATCTGGATTGGGTCGACCCGCAACTCAGCCGTCATGGATACAAACCGGCCGCGGCGCAGGCATTTTTCAACCAGATGCAAACCCGCCTCGAGTCTACGGCGGGCGTAAGCTCGGTCTCGCTCGTGCGACTGCCTCCTTTGGGGCACGTAACCTCGACTTCGGGGACGGATGTTGGCGGCAAAATGCTTACGGTCTATCCAAACTGGGTGTCGCCAGGTTTCTTTGGCACCATGGGGATACCGTTTCTGATGGGTAGAACCTTCTACCAAGGCGAAAAACATGCCGTGATTGTCAGTGAGTCATTCGCACGCCAAAAGTGGCCGGGACGAAATCCTCTCGGGCAGACTGTAGGGGAAGGCGCCGATAAAAATGTTGTGATCGGAGTTGTTGCAGATGCGCGCGCCAACCAACCGAACGACGACGATGACGCAGTGGATGAATACTGGTCTCCATCCTCAGATGATGTGTCTGACATGGTTTTGATTGTGCGATTCGTGGGCGATCCCAAGTCGGTCGGAATTGCAGCCAAGACCATTGCCAGAAGCATCGATGGCGAAATATTTCCAGAGGTCCAGCAACTCCGCACGCTTTACAAGGACAATGTCTCAGTAATTGAAGATATTGCCGCGATCGCCACTCTCATCGGACTTGTTGCGGGAACGGTCGCGGGCATTGGATTGCTGGGAATCGTTGGCGTCGTTGTCACTCAGAGAACCAAAGAGATCGCAATCCGCATGGCGCTCGGGGCACAACCGCTTTCGGTGCTGATCGCAGTCTTGAAACAGTTTCTCTGGCCGTTAGTCGTTGGGGTTGTAGCAGGGACGGCTCTAGCCGCTTTCGGATCCAGGCTGCTGCGGATCGGACTCTACGGCGTAAACAACCTGGATCCGGTCAGCTACGCGGCGGCGATGGCAATACTCATTGGAATTGCTGCTCTGTCGATGCTTGCTCCCTCCATTCGCACACTTCGCCTGGATATCGCGGCAATTCTGCACCATGAATGAGAACTGGCTGAATGATATCGATGGTTTATTGCGCGCGGAAATCTCTACGGAAGCGGAGTATTTCCCGGTGATTCTACGGCGGCGGGCACGCGGACAACAAATTCGGTCTTACCCGGTTCGCTGCTGAAGCTAATCTCTCCGCCAAACTGTCCCACGACAATGCGGTGAGCGATGTCGAGTCCCAGGCCAGTCCCCACCCCGGCGGGTTTCGTGGTGAAAAACGGCTCAAAGATATGCGCGCGGTTCTCGGGGGCGATGCCTCCGCCGTTGTCTGCGATTCCGATGCAGGCGGTTCCGTCTTCCACCCAGGTGTGTATCGCGATTTCTCCCATCTCAGGAGAAGCATCGATAGCGTTGTCAAGAAGATTCGTCCAAACCTGGCTGAGGCCGGTACCTTTGGTCTTGATCTTCGGCATATCGGGGCTGAAGACCTTGCGGATGCTCAACTGTTTCTGGCGGAATTTGTGGGCAAGAATGGTGAGGGTACTTTGGATACTCTCGTGAATGTCAATTTCTCGTTCGCGATTCTTGTCGTCATAAGCGTATTTCTTAACAGCGATTACGAGATCGGTGACCCGGGTGATGCTTTCTTCGACGGTTCCGACAAGTTGGTTGCTGGAAACTAGCGCCTCAAGCCAGTTGACCGCGTCTGAGAGGATCTCCGGCTGCGGGAAAGCTCGTCGCGCACACTCAATGTCCTCGCGTCGCCAGCCGACGGCAACGAGAGTCGGCGCCACTTTCCAGGCGTTATCCACGCCAGCGCCTTCGAGCCACTCCAGCAGCGCATCTTCGGCGTCTGCCTGCTCCATCGAACTCATGGCTTGCGGCTTCTGAACTTTGAGCGCCTCGGCTTGCAGTTGCGCCATGCATCCACGCTGCTCCTCGGTGAGCTTGGCCTTTGTGAAGCGGAGGCTGATTTCCTGCAGGCGCACAAGGTTCTCCCGCAACTGTGCCGCAGCCCTGCGGGCCGCCGTGCCCGGATTGTTCAGCTCGTGCATCAACCCCGCGGCAAGGGTTCCAAGGGAAATCAATTTCTCGCGGTGTAACGTGAGAAGTTGGTAGGCTTCAAGCCGCCGTCCCATATTGGCCAGCACCCCGGTCCGCACAATCGGGCAGGTGCTCATCAGTTTCCAAAATGCGGAACCGTTTACCCGCAGGGCGGTGCTGTCCTCTATCGCTTCGACGCGAACCACTGACATGGGAGTGCCCACGAGCAAGGGGACCTCGCCGAAAGTGTCGCCAGTCTTAAGATTCCCCAACAGAGTACAGGTTCCGTCAGCCTCGGGTTTGGTGGCGCGAACTTCGCCCTTCAAGAGAACCCAGAAGTGGAGCGGTTCGCCCAAACCAACCAGCGCAGATCCTGCAGGCGCATCCAGCACCTCAACCTCACCCAGGCAATCAATGTCCTGCTCCTTGATGTGCTGAAACAGAGGTATCTGCCGCAATTGCGGAAGCAATTCTTTCGCCGGCACCAGTTTTGACGTTACGCTCGTATTCTTACCTTCCATCGACTCGCTTTTCTCATCACGCAAAAATCACTCTGGAACACAGAGCTGAGCACCAAGGCTTGCTCATTCTTTCAAGTACTTCCAAAATCCACGCGCTAAAAGCGCGCGAGGTACTGGTGCATAAACTGCACCGCAATTGAACCCTCACCCACCGCCGACGCCACGCGCTTTACCGAACCGTGCCGCACATCGCCGGCGACAAAGACGCCCGGCATGCTGGTCTCCAGCAGGTAAGGCTCGCGATCTTCCTTCCAGCGCCGAGGCAGTTTGCCGTCGACCCGCAGGTCGCCGCCCGAGAGCACAAAGCCATGCGGGTCGCGCATAATCTCCTCCGGAAGCCATCCCGTAACAGGCGCCGCTCCTATAAAGATGAACAGCCCCGTCGCCGGAACCACCTTCTCTTCATCACTGAACTGGATCCGCAGCCCCTCCAGCCGACCATCTCCCACTGCTTCAAGCACCTGCGACCGAATCTCCACCTTTATATTCGATGTGCCAGCAATTTGATCGATTAAATATTTCGACATGCTGGACTCAAGAGATTCCCCCCGTACCAGCATCGTCACCTGCCGGGCATACTGCGAAAAGTGCATGGCCGCCTGTCCGGCCGAGTTTGCGCCGCCCACGATGAAAACATCCTCATTGGCGCAGGAACGCGCCTCAGCCAGCGCCGCACCGTAGTACACCCCCGCCCCGGTAAGCCTCCCCACACCCGGAGCGTCAAGCCGCCGGTAATTGACCCCCATTGCGATGAGCGCGATATTACATGACACCTCGTGCCCGTCTCCCGTGCGTATGAGCCGGTACTGGTTCTCCGCGCGGATGCCAGTCACGCATTGTGTGAGAAACTCAACACCAAAGCGCGATGCCTGCACATAGGCGCGACGGGCAAGGTCCGCACCGCTCACGCCTGAGGGGAATCCGAGATAATTCTCAATACGGGAACTTGACCCAGCCTGGCCTCCCGGAGCCTCGGGCTCGACCAGCAGAGTCTTCAAACCCTCCGACGCGGCATAGACCGCCGCAGCCAGACCCGCCGGACCGCCCCCAATCACAACCAAATCATAAAAATCCTTCGCTGCATGGGTACTGAGACCTACCTTCTCAGCCAGCGCCATTTGCGACGGCTGCACCATCGAGGAGCCATCCGGGAATAGCACAGCGGGGAGCTTGCGGTCGTTGAGCCCATAACGCTCCAGCCACTCGAAGGCCTCGCTGTCATGCTCAGGATCGAGCCAGATATACGGAACCTGATTGCGCGAGAGAAAATCGCGCACCTGATGGTCCGTGGCCGACCACCTCGGCCCAATAACCCGGGTCCCGTCGTATGGAGGCTTGTACCCTTCATTCCACGCCCCCAGCAGATCGTCGAGCACCGGGTAAAGCTGCTCTTCGGGTGGGTCCCACGGCTTCGTTAGGTAATACTGGATGCGCGCAGTGTTAATAGCTTTGATGGCCGCTTCCGTGTCAGCATAGGCGGTGAGCAGCACACGCCTTGCCTCGGGATACACAGCCTGCGCACGCTCCAGGAAGTCCACACCAGAGAGCCCCGGCATGCGCTGGTCCGAAAGGAACAGAGCCACCTCGTCGCCACGCTGTTTCAGCTGGGCGCATGTGTCCAGAGCAGCCTGCCCGGAACCCGCTCGCAGAATCCTGTAATTCGGCCCGTATTTCCGCCGCAGGTCCTGAATGATGGCCTCAAGCACGCTGGCGTCGTCATCGACCGCTAAAATTACCGGCTTCCCCATGATCTTCCAGTGTACCCTCAGCGCCGAAAAGGCTCGAATTCGGCGCCATCGAGGGCAAACGGATTCATGAAGTTCCACATCGGGACATTACTTTGGTTATCAAGCTCGCTCTTTTTCCTTTTCAAAGAAAACATTCTCTATTAGCCTTGAGGGCATAGCTAATTAACATAACTTCGCAATTTTTTGAATAACTTTTGGAATCACATTTCCGCGCTAGATACTAACCTGTTCAAAAAAGACACAACGGAAGTAATGCGGTACCACTATTTCGTCGATGCACTTGATTGAAAGGCATCGAAATTTCAGGACGCTTTGTTGTCCCGGACAAGGCCATCCTGTACCTGCCTAACCGTGGAGCATAAGTGGGAAGATGAACAAAATCATACTTGCTGATAATCAGGGTATCTTCAGAGCAGGAACTGCAAAGATCCTTGCAATTGAAGATGACCTCCGCATCATCGCGCAATGCGGCGACGCTGCCCGCCTCTTTCAAGTGCTGGAAACGTTTCGCGGCTCAACACTTCTCTTCTCTTCCTCGCTCAAGCTGAACACGCTGCAACTTATGGCGCGGGTTCGCTCCACTAGCGGCCGCGCCGTAATCATCGTGGAAAACCAGGAACCCATCCAGCCATTCCTAAACGACGGCGTGAATGGGGCGGTGCATCGTTCCGTCAGCGGTCCGGCGCTGATTGATTGCGTTCGCCGCGTAATTAATGGGGAGCGCGGAGTCGTCGCAAGCGGCTGTCCCGGCACCGTTCGCGAGGAGGACCCCGTGGGAGCGCGTGTGCGTGACCGCCTCACCCCTAAGGAAATGAAAATTGTGGCGCTGATCATTCAGGGCTGCAAAAACAAGGAGATCGCTCTCCGGCTGGCTACCACAGAACAAGTGGTGAAAAACTACTTGCGCAGCATTTACGACAAAACAGGCGTCTCTGACCGGCTGGAGCTTGCGCTGTTCACCATTCATCACCGCATGCTCGCGGAGGCCGCCATTGCCGCCGGCGAAGTCCTTATGCAGGCGAATTGATCCTCACTGCTCCCTTAATAACAAGCCCCGTCCTCGCGACGGGGCTGCCACTTTGTGGAATGAAATCGACGAACTTAGCCTAACTTCTCCGCAACTGACTTAGCCTGGGTGAATAAGTAGAGATAGTCCGGGCCGCCAGCCTTTGAGTCAGTACCTGACATGTTGAATCCGCCAAAAGGATGGGCGCCAACCATGGCGCCTGTGCACTTACGGTTGAAGTATAAGTTGCCGACATGGAATTCGCTACGCGCACGGTCTAACTTAGTGCGGTCGGCAGTATATACGGCGCCAGTGAGCCCGAATTCCGTATTGTTGGCAATGGCAAGCGCGCCGTCAAAGTCCCGCGCCTTCAGGATGGCCAACACTGGCCCGAAGATTTCCTCCTGGGAAATCCTCGCCCCCGGCGCAACGTCGGCGAACACGGTCGGCTCGAGAAAGTATCCCTTCCCGGGAGTCTCAATAGATCGTCCTCCCGCAATAAGGCGCCCTTCCGCCTTGCCCACCTTGATGTAATCGCGAATCGTGTCCAGCGCCCCTTCATTCACCACCGGCCCCATATTGGGATTTTCCACAGGGTCGCCAACTTTCAACTTGCCGACCGTCTCGCGCACTCGCTCCACGAACACGTCGTAAATCGGCTCTTCGACAATGACTCGCGAGCAAGCCGAACACTTTTGCCCGCTGAAGCCGAAGGCAGAGGCGACTACGCCTGACACTGCCTGATCCAGATCGGCATCGGCGCTCACAATGATCGAATCCTTGCCACCCATTTCGAGAATGGTGCGCTTGATCCAGATCTGTCCTCGCGGCGTTTTCGCAGCCCGCTCATGGATGTCCAGACCGACTTCTTTCGAACCCGTGAAGGCGATGAACCGGGTCTTGGGGTGCTCCACAATTGCATTGCCAAAGGTGGCGCCCGAACCGGGACAGAAGTTCACTACCCCACCCGCCATTCCTGCCTCCTCCAGCACGTCCACAAATCGGGCCGCGATAGTAGGAGAGTCGCTCGAGGGCTTCAGGATCACGGTGTTCCCAGTCACAATTGCCGCCGCCGTCATGCCCGCCATGATGGCGAACGGGAAATTCCACGGCGGAATGACTGCGCCCACGCCAAGCGGGATATATAGAAGCTCATTGCGCTCGCCGGGATACTGGATGGGAGTTGTCGCACGCGTCAGACGCAGCGCTTCGCGGGCATAAAACTCCAGAAAGTCGATCGTCTCCCCTACGTCGGCATCGGCCTCAGCCCAGTTCTTGCCAACCTCGTAGACCAGCCACGCACAGAACTCGAATTTACGATCGCGGATGATTTGCGCCGCGTGCAGCAGCAGCGCGGCGCGCTCTTCCGTTGGCGTGTATTGCCATGTCTCAAAGGCGTGCAGCGCTGCCCTCACAGCCTGGTCCGCGTGCTCCGCTCCGGCCTTCTGGTGGGTTCCCACGACCTGTGCGGGCCGGGCCGGGTTCTTGGAGATGATTTTGCCCTGGGTTCGCAGTCGCTCGCCGCCGATGACGAGTTCGTACTCATGACCGAGCATCTCGCCAACCCGCTCCAGCGCCCTTCGCATAGACTCAGCGGTTTCCGGTCGGCTGAAGTCTGTAAATGGTTCGTTGCGAAACTCGCCTTTCGGCGCAAGCGGGAGAATTACAGTGGAGACTTCGGTGGTAGCCATAACCTTCCAGTGTAGCCCTATCTGGGAAAGGAAGACAGGGGGCTCTGGCCGCCGATTTTCGGCTCAGAAGCGGTAGACAATTCCTCCGGCGACGATGGGGTAAAACCGCGCCCATTGCGCGTCTTTGTGCATCTTTACGCGCTCTGCCTGAATGTTCGCCTGCACGGACGGATCATTCGCAATGTTCTCACAAGCGACTTGACCGGGGTCAGTGCAAACTACTCCCGTAAAGTTCAGCACTGTCGCCGGAGTTGCATTAAAGACCGTTCCGAACTCGAACGGAAATGCCCAGTGGCCCTGCTGCTCGCCACGCCGCACCCAGCTTCCCCAGCCCACGGTGAGCATGGGCGAGGCGCGTCGAAACCGCGCCGAACCCGATGCCTGCACCGGGCCTGCGGCTCCGCTGTAGTAGGTGGTGCCGTTGAGCGTAAAGGAATTTCCCACAGGAATGGACGCGTTGCCATAGATACGGCTGCTGTTGCCGAACTGCAAGCCCGGGCTGATGTGAAACCTGCGGCGCACCCACGGATACCAGTCCGCCTGCACCTCTTCCGACTGCAACACCACATGCGCCGTATACGGAACGTCGCTCGCCTTCTGGCTAGTGCTAAAGCTGAAGTAGCTGGCTCCGCCGCGCAGCACCACCTGCTGCGTGAGCGAGGTGGCCACCCGACCGCCGAACCCCAGCGGACTTTCGTAAGTCCCGATACCAAATTGCTGCAGGAATGCCGAACCCTCCCATGCTGGCCGAGATGCGGCCGGTTGAACGCGGAACGCGCTCGGCGAGGAGTTGGCAACCGGGACTGGCGCCGCGCTGCGGAATTGCTGGCCCAAAACGGGCACCACTGTGAGCGCCGACAAGGACAAGATGACTACATACCGGGGGAGGCATGCCATTGCGTAACCCTCTACTTCATTGGATTCGAATCAAACCCGGAAATCTGCCCGAATTGCCCTCACGAATCGCAAAAATCAGGACGAAATCGTTCCTTCGCATTTGCCCGCGATAAAGGGGTGCCTGCAAAGTTATGACAGATTTCGCATGGGTTATCGGCGGAAATATAAGAGAGATTAGAAGAAGCCCGCTAACCGGCGATGCTCTCTGTTCGCTGGGACATCTTGGCCGTGCGCTCGATCTTCTCCCAATTAAAGGGCCGCCCGTCAATGGCGCGCTTAATTGTCTTGAACAGCACAATCGAGAACACCTGACGGTAGGCGAACCGCTGCAACCAGATGTGGAACAGCAGCCATCCGTCACCTTTATTCGCTGGATGCCTTCTCTCCAGAGAAAACGCCAGCGCCGACGTTACAAAATCAATGACCAGAAACGCAAGGAAGTAGACCAGCAGCCTCTCGAAAGTCGCAGGGCTGGTCGTCTCCGGATGGAAGTGCTTGTCTACAAAGTAATGGACCACTCCGGCAGCAAACATCAGGTCAATAAACGGTGAGACCAGCGGCAACAGAATCTGGAAAATGATGATGTTGGGTAGCGCGAAATATCCCATCGCCGGATTCGTACGGAATGCGTGCTTGTGCTTGAAGACCGCCTGCAGCGTACCGAAGGACCACCGGAAACGTTGCCGCATAAGTCCGCTGACATTCACAGGTGCCTCGGTAAATGCCAGCGCACGGTCATCGTAGATCACCTTATACCGCTGTTGCAGAAGATTCATCGTTAGATCGGCATCTTCGGCCACAGTATTAATCGGATAGTTGCCGCCCGCTCGCACCGCCACCGTGCGCCACGCGCCAATCGCGCCCGGGACCACCGTTACGACATCCAGCAGATCAAGCGCGCGCCGCTCAAAGTTCTGGCTGGTGATGTACTCGAGCGCCTGCCACTGCGTCCACAAATTAACCCGGTTCCCAACCTTGGCGTTACCCGCCACCGCACCGACCCGTTCATCTGCAAAGTGGCACACCAGCCGCCGGACCGCATCCGATGCAATCACGGTGTCGGCGTCGATACCGACGTAAATTTCCTCATCGACATGTTGCAACGCAAAGTTCAGCGCCTCAGCCTTGCCGGCGTTCGGCTTAGTCAGCACCATTAGCTTGCCCGACGCAATCTCCGGACGATACGCATCGCGTGCAGCGTCAAAGGTGTTATCGGTTGAGCCGTCGTCGACCACAATCACGCGCAGATTCTCGTAGTCCGAATTAAGCACCGAGCGGATGGTGCGAACGATAACGGTCTCCTCGTTGTATGCCGGGATCAGCACGGCGACCCGTGGTTGATAGTCGTCAGGCGGAATTTTCCTCCTCCGCAGTCGGTCCACGAACGCCATCAACCCAATGAGAATGAGGCGCGCGCTCATCAACACATCGCCGAGGAAAAATACATCCACAACAAAGTGCGTGAAGAACGAGAAGAAAAAGAATGCTACTGAGTCGATGCGCGCCTGCCAGCGCAATTTGGGCGATATGGACGGCATGACCTCAGCGGGGGTTTTGCCCATGAGGTCGCTTACGTTGACGAACTGGTAGCCCTTTGCGCGAAGCGTCGTAATAAGTAGCGGCAGTGCATTCACTGTAGCGGAGCGATCGCCCCCGCCATCGTGCATCAGAATGATGCTGCCCCGCATCCAGGGGCGCGTCTTCATGTTCTCCATCTGCTCCAGAACACTGTTGACGATTTCCTGAGGCGTTTTACGAGGATGCTCATTCCAGTCATCGGTGTCGATCTTGTCTCCGATGATGGTGTAGCCCATCTGTTGGATTCGATACGCGGGCGCGGCCTGATCGTTGGTGTCCGGCTCCTGGTCAATCGAGTAGGGCGGACGGAAGAAGAGTGGCTGCAGACCCGTCTCTGCGGCAAATAAACGTTCCGTCACATTCAGTTCAGACCGCAGCTGGAAGTCGGAAATCTCACTGATGTCGGGATGGCTATAGGTGTGGTTCCCAATCTCCTGGCCATCGTTGATGTAGTCCCTCAGCAGCCCGGGATATTCCTGCGCCTCCTCGCCGATAACGAGGAAGGTGGCCTTCACGTTGTACTTCTTCAGCACGGCAAGAATCTTCGGTGTCCAAACCGGATCGGGGCCGTCATCAAAGGAAAGCGCCACTTTGTGCGGATCGTAACCGTACTGCTCCACCTCAAACGAGTGGGGTAACTCAGTCATGCTCTCGTCAATGACGTTAAAGTTGTCCGAGTCCATCTGTACGGTGCGGCTCCCGGAGTGCGGCGTAGCGACGACACGCAGAATGTCGCCTTCGCCCTCCGTGTCCACGTCATTGCCCGGAGGCACGGTCTCCAACTTGTCCGGCGCATCTTTCGCCATGGGTTTGTCCCACACCGACCACAGCGATCCATCCTCAATACCGAGCCGCCACAGCGCGAAGGTGCGGATGCCCATTTGTCGCGCATCGCGCATTTCGTTCAGCGCCGTTACACCATCCAAAAACCACACCTGGTGGCGTACATGCGCTTCTTCATCGTCATAGGCAAAGTGCGGATTGAGTTCGTCGCCCTCTAAATGCACTTCCGCGCCGGAGTCTGCCGCGCGCTGCCATGCTTCCTGCACGCTCACGTCTGTCACGTCCAGAGGCGTGTCCGAAGCACGCTTCCCCTTCTCGGGCAGCGGCATGGACCAGTCGTAGCCATAGTTGCCCATCCCGCAAATGATCTTCTGCCGCGGAATCGCGTCGATTATTTTTTGCAGGTTTGCGTCAAACCAGTCCTGAGCGGCAATCGGTCCCGGGCCGCTCGAATCCTCATGTTCGTCGTAGTCCATCAGGATGACGCCGTCGGTATTCTCAGCCAGGGCCTTCAGGAACCAGTCCTTGTTGCCTATTTCCACGTTCACATACAGGCGCAGGTTCTTCGCGTGAAAGTCGTGGTACAACTCGGCAATCCAGTCCGCGTAGAGCTTGTGGTCCTTTTCCGGAACCTCTTCGAAATCGAGGCATATGCCGTGATACCCGGGATTAGCCGCCAAAAAGCGGTCCAACTGCACATGCAGCCAGTCGCGCGCCACCGGGCTCTCGAGCATCTGCCCAATCTCGTCGCCATTCCACTGCTCGCTGATCGGGTCATAATCGTTGAGCATAGGGAAGATTTCCATATCCGGCTTGGTGGCAACCATCAGCTTGGCAATCCGGTTCTGTGGATCGACACCGTGAACGCCTTGCTTGTCCACAACCTTGTAAAGCTGGATCGGAAACTCCGGCGTTGCCCCAATCAAGTCTCCTGTCGCCGAGTCCACATGCAGCCAATCGGGATAAAGCATGTCGATCTGGTGAATGTGGCGCTTCAGCGAGGAGTAGTCCTGCTCATCATTCTGGTAAAACGCCGCCCGCAGTCCTTCGTCCTCATTCAACGGCACTTCCGACGGACGGCGATGAGACCGGCGGTGTGACGGCTTACTGGCGATTTTCCGCGGTTTATCGCTCACTCGCAGTTCTTTTAACTTGATAGCCCGGTACCTCGGCTTCTGCACCGGCATCAGCAGGTCAGGAAGCGGAGCGCGCTTGACCACTGTGAAAATAAACACGATCCCGACGACCGTGGCCAGTACAAATGCCAGGTCAATCACCCTGCGCAGCCGCTTCCAGCGCTTGAGGTTAGGATCGTAAAAAATCTGCTTCATCGTGGGAAAATACGCTTCTTCTACTTTACAGGTTGAGGCGGCAAAATCCCCCCGGCAGGGAGCGCTGGAACCTGTACCCTATACCCAGCAATCGCTTTATGGCGTCCAAAGCACATTTCCGGCTTCCCCGCCGCTGGTGGGTTGTCTTGCTCGCGCTCATTGCGGGAGCCGCACTGCGCCTGTGGTTCATCCACGCCTACCCTGAGATTCTGGGTGACCCGCTCGTCTACGGGTCCATCGCAAAGAACTGGATGCTTCACGGCGTCTACGGAACCAGTCTGAGCGGCGCGCTCCAGCCAACGCTCATCCGGCTGCCGGGTTATCCGCTGTTCCTCATGGTGTGCTTCAAGCTCTTCGGCGTGGAGCATTACCACGCCGTCATGTTCGCGCAGACCGGCATCGAGTTGGGGAGTTGTTTACTCATCGCAGCATTTACCAGCCGCATCTGGAACACCAGCGCCGGCTGGTGGGCGCTGTGGATTTCCGTGCTCTGCCCCTTTACCGCGAACTACGCAGCGGTCCCCCTTACGGAGACGCTGGAGCTTTTCTCGATCACGCTTGCGCTCTATGCGCTTGTGCGATTTCTTGAGCAGCCGCGCTGGTTGTGGGCGATCGTCGAAGCCGCTGCCTGGAGTTACGCCGCACTGCTCCGCCCCGATGGCGCGCTGATTGCCGTCGCGCTCTGCCCTGCTATGGTCTGGTACGGATACCGACGCTGGGGACTCCGCTCCATGGCGAGGTTCGCGGCCGTCGCCGGACTGCTCTCGATTCTGCCGTTCATTCCGTGGACTATCCGTAACTATCGGACCTTCCACGTCTTCCAGCCGCTCGCGCCGCGCTCTGCCGCAGATCCCGACGAAGTCACGAATCCCGGCTTCGACCAATGGGCGAAAACCGTCTGCGCCGACTTCACCTGCACCTCGGAGATTTACTGGAACCTCAACTCGGACCAAATCGATATCAGCAAACTCCCCTCGCGCGCCTTCGACTCGCCAGCGCAATACCAGCAAACCAAAGCTCTGCTGGACGAATATAACGAGACGACCACCCTCACCCCCGCAATGGACGCCCGCTTCGCCGAACTCACCGCAGAGCGCGTCCACGACCACCCATTGCGTTGCTCCATCGGAATGCCGATACTGCGCGTGGCCGATATGTGGTTGCGTCCGCGCACCGAGCTCCTTTGGATCGAACTGCGCTGGTGGGAGTTCCAGCGCCACGAAGGCGAGACGGTTTTCGCATGGAGCTATGCCGGGCTGAATCTCCTCTACCTGATTTTTGCCTTGTGGGGACTGAAAAAATGGCCGCCATTATCGGCAGCCATGCTGGCCTTTGCGCTGATGCGCTGCGCCCTGCTCCTCACCATCGCCACCCCGGAGCCGCGGTATACGCTGGAGTGCTTTCCGATGATCTTCGCGCTGGCGGCGGTTGCGGTGAGCGGGAAAGCGGGCAAACGAGTCAGCGCGCCTTCTGCGCAAGCGAGTCAGCAAGTGAGCGCGAAAGCAGCGCAGGCGCTTTAGCTTCTTATTCTCGCGATTTTGCAAATTGCCTAACCATACTCAAGCTAAAGCTGGCAGGATCAGAGATGGTCGGGTCTTGTGTTGCTTTCACCAGTGCTGGTATGACCCGCCTTGCATCAAGAGGACAGCGAAGGAATGCCAAATCACCTAAACAAGTCGCTGCCGCCCAGCGAATCTCGACCTCCGAGGAATCTAGCCTTTTCAGACATTCATCCTCCAACCATCCCGTATCCTCGTCTGATCTGACGACAGCATACAGTGCAGTCGCGACAATATGAGGATCGGAACTTGCGAAGTCACGAATGGCCTGCTCTCGCCCAATAGGATCAACTCGTTCGTACTTGAGTTCGCTCATTCAATCTGCCACGTTGCGGCCTTCGCTGGCACATCAGCAAACCGCTGTCAGACTATCTTCTCTGCACCGCCGTCCCCGGCGCCACATGCAACTCAAAGGCACTTGCGGGGACCTCATTCATCTTGATATTCGAATACACCACCGTGCGCGTGTCGCCGCTCGACTGAAATACTTCCTGTTTCAGCGAAACTCCCTGTTTCGCATCCACCCAGATAGTGATGTGAGTGAACTGGTCGCTCGGCGTCTTCGGAGTCAGGTCCAGCTTGGCCGTCACGGTTCCATCGACCGACTCAGTCCCCTCATACTTGATGTTCCAGTCGCGCTCAAGCGCCTGCCCGCTCCCGCCAAACCCCAGCGAGAAATAGCGATCATAATTCGAGCCGCCCTTCAGAATCGTCTCCTGCTTCACGGCCGGTTGGTAATAATCAAGCTCGCCATTTTTGTAGAGAACATCCTTCACTGACGGCTGATCGTCCTCGGTCTTGACGTGCATCATCATCTCC
>DASZAG010000048.1:0-7562 GCA_035945555.1 Acidobacteriaceae bacterium | reverse complement strand
TCGCTGCGAACTCGTCGTCGGAGTCATGCCCGGGGACAAGAATGCTGACGCCATGCTTGAGAGAGACATCAGGTCGCGCCGCGAACTCACGTGGCTGCGGAATCAGCGGTGGGTGCGCGGCGGAAAAAGCCGGAAGAGTGCATCCGGTGATAAGGGCGTAATTCAGAGCGATGAGAGCGATCGATCGGTTCACTACGCAATTCTCATACAAAAAAGCCCGCCTGACCGGAAAAATCCGGCCGGGCGGGCGATGTTTCAAGTTCAACGGTCATCGGGTATATCAGTTGCGGTTCGAAGCTCTACACTCCGTAAAAGGCAGCATAGTCAGGAATTCCTCGTGGCCACGTGTGGTTGAACGTAAATTCAATGCCCTTTAAGGGGCCGGTCGGCGTATTCTCAGATTTCGTTGCTTCCGATATTCGGAGGGAAGGATAAGAATGACTACACCGAGCGAATGGCCCATGCCGCTGCACGCCAGTTCATTTCGCCCGCCCCTGCGGCGAGGTAACCTCCCCATTGTTGCGCTCCTGTTCGTGCTCATGGCTGCGGCTACCGCCATTGCGCAGCAATCCGTCCCGCATCCTGACTTGGTGATCGCGAGGCCGGTCATCAACATGTACCGTCATTCCACCGACAAAAGCGATGTGGTCTCGCAGGCGATCTATGGTACTGGCGTTACTGAACTATCGAGCGAAAATGGCTGGTTCCAAATCCGAACGGCTGACAACTACACAGGATGGGTTCCCGCGGATGACGTGAGCGCTCTGCATGGAACTGCCTACGCGCCCAACGATAAGTCGGTGCGTGTTGCAGAGTTGAGCGCAAATGTTTACAGCGATCCCGATGTCACGCTCCACGCTCCGGCAATGCGGCTTCCATGGGAGGCGCGTCTCGAAGTTGCGCCGGATCAAACCAGCAAGACCGGGCGGTGGATCCATGTGGTGCTAGTAGACGGGACAACCGCTTGGGTGCAGCGCGGCGACGTCGTCAGCGGCCCCGATCCACTTACCATTCCGCAAATGATCGATTTAGCCCATCGCTTCCTCGGCATTACCTATACCTGGGGAGGAGTTTCCAGCTTCGGTTTTGACTGCTCTGGATTTACGCAGATGCTTGAGCGCCAGCGTGGCATCGAAATGCCCCGTGACGCCGATCTGCAGGCGGCATGGAGCGGAGTGGTTCCGGTAAGTCGCGCGGATCTTCAGCCGGGGGATCTGCTCTTCTTCGGATCCAGCCCGGCGAAGATCACCCACACCGGCATGTACATTGGTAACGGCGAATTCATTCACGACACCACTCACGATCACCCCGGGGTACAGATCAGCCATCTCGACGATCAACCCTGGACCAAACTGCTGGTAGCTGCAAGGAGGATCAAATGATCAGCCGAAGAGATTGGCTGAAGTTCGCGGGCGCATCGGGTCTGGCCGCCGTTGCGCCCCTCGGGACCCTAGCTGCAATGACGGACGATGCATCGCATCCTGCTGAACTTCACTGCGAACTGAAGCGGCTCATGCTGCGCCATACCTGGACCACGGTCATGTCCTCAAGCACCTATCGGGACACGGTGCATGTTCAATACAAGCGCGACGGCGTTATCGGCTATGGCGAAGGCGCTCCCATCGTTCGTTATAAGGAGTATCCGAAGCAAGCCATGCAGGCCATCAATGCCGTGAGCGACCGCATTGCCGCGCGCGATCCGTGGACCTACGTGAAGACTGAGACCGCCAATCGCCACGATCTCGGAGATCATCAACGGGCCGCCATGGCCGCCGTGGACATCGCGCTTTTCGACTGGCTCGGCAAAAAGATGAACATGCCGCTCTACCGCTTCTTTGGTCTCGATTCCGCCGACGCTCCCATTACAGATTTCTCCATAGGAATCGACACGCCGGAAATTACACGAGAGAAAACGCGCGAGGCGAAGGATTTTCCGGTTCTGAAAATCAAGGTTGGTTTGAAGACAGACGAAGAGACTATCGCGGCGGTCCGCAGCGTCACCAAAAAGCCCATTCGCGTGGACGCAAACGAGGGCTGGACTGACAAGGAAGAAGCAATCCGCAAAATTAACTGGCTCGAATCGCAGGGCGTCGAGTACGTGGAACAACCGATGCCCGCGCACATGCTGGAAGAGACAGCTTATGTGCGCCGCCACGTGCATCTGCCTATCTTTGCCGATGAAGCCTGCACGCAGGCTTCCATGATTCCGCGCCTGACTGAAGCCTATGACGGGATTAACGTGAAGCTCGACAAGGCTGGAGGCATGCTCGAGGCCCATCGCTGGATCGAGATTGCTCGCGCCTGCAATCTGAAAATCATGATCGGCTGCATGGTTTCGAGCTCCTGCTCCGTCACCGCCGCCGCGCACCTCTCGCCACTGGTGGATTACGTAGACCTTGATGGAAATCTGTTGATCGCGAACGATCCATATCGTGGTGTCACCGTTGACAAGGGAAAGCTCATTCTCCCCAGCGGCCCTGGGTTGGGTCTCACTGTGAATTCGGTGGGTGCCGCATGAGTTCATGGCCCTCGCGGCTTAAAATTGCTCTTCTCCTGTTGATCGCGGCTAGCGTCGGTGGGATCGCGAAGGGCCAGACAAATCCGCAGAAGCGACCAGACGCAGCTCTCACTGCGAAAGTGCGGGCATTGATCGCACCGTTTCACGGCGATGTATCCTTCTACGCGCAAGATCTCGCCACCGGCCGCACCGTGGCCATCAATGCGGACCAGCCCGTCCCTACCGCATCGGTCATCAAACTCGCCGTCCTTTACGAGGCACTCCAGCAAATTCGCGCAGGGCGCGTCCATTTCGATGACCGATTGACACTTCAACATGCCGATCAGGTTCCCGGGTCGGGCGTGCTCCTGTTCTTCGATACTGCCTTGAACATCACGTTCAAAGACGCACTCACGCTCATGATCGCACTCAGCGATAACACCGGAGCCAATCTTTCCATGGATCACGTGGGAATCAAGAATGTTGACGATCGCCTCGTCTCGCTCGGCTTGACCAACACATGGCTCTATAAAGAGGTCTTTCGGCCCGCCACCGGCCCAATGCCTGCTGACCAGAAGGAGTTTGGACTAGGCAAAACCACTGCGCGCGAGATGGCCGCGCTCATGGAGCGATTCGCTACATGCAATCTCGGCCCCGCGCCCACGCCCGCTGTTGACGGAGTTCCCAGCGACAAGGATTTGTGCGCCGCCGCGCTCCACATGCTGAATGTCCAGTTCTACCGCGACGGGATCCCCCGGTATCTGGAAGGCGACAAACCTCCAGTAGGAATTACCGACATTACCAATAAGACCGGTTCGCTCGACCACGTTCGCAACGACGTCGGAGCCATCTTCACCAAACACGGAACCATCGTGATCTCCATCTTCACTCACGACAACACCGACACCAGCTGGACAGCAGACAACCAGGCTGAAGTCCTCATGGCTCAAATCTCCCGAACAGTCGTCGAAGTCTGGACCACGTCCCCATAGAACATCTCATTCGCTATTCCTCTCTCCCGTCCTGGTGAAGTAAGTTGGAAGCAGCGACAGAGAAGGAGGCAAATGAAAGCTCTGGTTAAGGCAAAGTCCGAACGCGGTCTTTGGATCGAAGACGTTCCCGAACCGCGGGTGGGCATTAATGACGTGAAAATTCGCGTCCTTGCGACGGGCATCTGCGGAACCGATCTCCATATATATGAGTGGGACGCGTGGGCGCAGAATACCATCCCAGTCCCACTTGTCATCGGACATGAATTTGTCGGCGAAATTGTGGAAGTCGGCTCCAACGTCACCGACTTTCATATCGGCGATCGCGTCAGCGGCGAAGGCCATGTAGTCTGCGGGCGTTGCCGCAATTGCCTCGCCGGCCGCCGCCACCTTTGCGCCCATACTCAGGGCGTCGGCGTAAATCGTCCCGGCGCTTTCGCTGAGTACATCGTGCTGCCGATGACGAACATCTGGCGTCACGCGCCGGGCATTCCGCTGGAAGTCGCTGCGATCTTTGATCCCCTGGGCAATGCCGTGCATACAGCCCTCGCGTTTCCGGTACTGGGAGAAGATGTTCTCGTGACTGGCGCAGGCCCGATCGGCATAATGGCAGCGGCGGTGGCGAAGCACGCAGCGGCTCGTAACGTGGTCATTACAGATTTAAATCCTTACCGCCTGCAGCTTGCGCGCGAGGCCGCAGGAGTAACGAAGGCAATCAATCCCCGCGAAACAACTCTGGCAGAGGTTCAGAAGCAGCTCGATATGCAGGAGGGTTTTGACGTGGGGCTCGAAATGTCGGGCAATCCCAACGCCTTCCGCGACATGCTTGCCAATTTGAGCCACGGTGCAAAGGTCGCAATGCTCGGTATTCCCTCGCCGTCAGAGATGGCGATTGACTGGGCGAAGGTGATTTTCAACCAGTACACCATTCGCGGCATTTACGGCCGCGAGATGTATGAAACCTGGTACAAGATGACTGTCCTGCTGCAGTCCGGACTTGATATCGGAAAAGTAATCACGCATCGCATGACTTGGAACGAGTTTGAGCAGGGCTTTGAGGCTATGCGCTCCGGCAGCTCCGGCAAGGTCGTCCTGGACTGGCAAAAGGTCTCTTAGGCGTCGCGATCAAGTAGAAAGGAAGCGGGCGGACGACCAAATGCTATTTCGCCAGACCGCGTCGTGCCGCCATTTCATGGCCTACCTTTTTCTTGTCCGCCTCCGAGAGTATCTTCCGCGCTGCGGGGAAGACTTCCTCCTCTTCGATGGCGATGTGATGCTTATAAAAGCGCAGCAGCGGATGCACGATGCCGCGCAGGCGCGCGCGATCGTCCTCAACAATGGACCCCTTTTCCAGCCATCCACGCCCGATCGTGTCTATTGCGGCATGTTGTGTTTCCACCCAGCGATGGTCCGCCTCGAGAGCAGCCATCTGCACCAGTGCCGCTCCCGTTTGCTCATCGGCGTGGAGCCGTAGCTCCGGGAAGAGCGACTCCTCCTCATCGGCATTGTGGCGCGGCGCCGCCTCGCGAAAGTAGCGGAGCGCGCGCTCCAAAGAATCCCGCTCTGACGGGGCGAGCGAGACGGGGCCACCCGAGACCGCCAGTTCCGTCAGGATTCCCATGAAATGCAGAATGCGTTTGTGACAATCTTCCAGCATGCCGATCGGCTCGCTGAAGTCGCTCTCCGGCTTTTGCCCAATTTGCATCAACATAACTATTTCTCGCAGTTCTTGGCGGTGATCTCTACATGCTGAGCCCATTATTCCGGCGGGTTGACCTCGGCAAAAAATCGGCGAGGCGCGCGCGCACAGGAATGCACGCTCCGCAGTCTATGCACTCCATGGGCTTGATGTAAAGCTGCCTACTTTACCGCAGATTCAGCAGGGCTTCCGGTTGCACAGGATCTGGAATTGGCGGTCCGCTCAGGGCAGCCACGCGGCGAACTCGAACACGAAACACCTCGGGCCCACGTTCCACGTAGCTCCACTCAGCTTGCTCGGGGCGCATCGTGTCCATTTGCGTGTGCAGCGGAATGGGGTCGTGGTCATTCACCAGCTCGAACGATTCGCCAATATCGAGCGCATCAAACTTCGCAAAGACCAGTGGGTGTCGCTGCAGGCGCGGAACACCCCGAAGGTCCAGTTCTGGATTCGCGGCCGCGAAAGTACTGCCTGCCGCCACAACCAGTAATGTCGAGTCTTCATGTGCTTCCAACGCGTGTGGCACCCCGCCGTCGATGAACAACACATTCCCGGTGCGCAGCTCAAATGGCGACCCATTCTCATAAAACGTGATGTGACCACTGATCGCATAAACCGTAACCATCTCGTTCGTTGCGTGTTCGGGAACCCTCTGAGCTGCCCTCAGATTCAGCAGGACGAGCCGATAGCCGGGACGGTTCATCAGGACTTTTGGGAAAAACTTCTTATCGTCGAACTCAATCAGCTCGCGAAGGCTATGAATGTGCATAATGGGGTCCTGCTTTCATCAATGTAGAATTTGTCTCTCTCAACAGTACAAGTCAGCATTTCTCCGGCGCCGTGACTAAGATCACAGCATCCCAAAGCAAAGAGAGGCAGCGATGATTCAACTCAAGCGGGTGTACGAGCCTGCCGATGCAACGGATGGAGTCCGCTTTCTCATCGAGCGCCTATGGCCGCGCGGGATTCGCAAGGAGTCGCTGCAACTCGACGCGTGGATCAAAGATGCCGCGCCAAGCACAGAGCTAAGAAAGTGGTTCAGCCACGACCCTGCGAAGTGGAAAGAATTTCAGTGCCGCTATTTTGCCGAGCTGGATGCGAAGCGTGAAGCGCTCTCGCCAATTCGAGCCGCTGCGCGCAAAGGTAAAGTCACGCTCCTATTCAGTTCGCATGATGAGGAGCACAACAACGCCGTCGCGTTGAAGACGTATCTGAGCGCTCACCGGCGCAAGTTATGAGGTGATTCCGTCCCTGCGCGCGCTCGCAGAGCAGCTGCATCCAGCACAACGATGCGATGCCCCCGCACCTCGATCACACCATCGTCTGTCAGCCGGTGCATTTGCCGCGTGATTACTTCTCTTACAGATCCCAGCCGCGCGGCGATGCTCTGATGCGGTAGAGGCATTGAGAATGAGATTCCGTCCTTCAACTCTCCCGCCTGGCTCACTGCTTCTTCCATTAAGAGCGCGGCCAGTCGCTGCGCCACATCCTTCAAAGAAAGCTGTTCGGCCAATCCCGACACGCTTCTGAGCCGGCGTGCCATCAACGCTAAAGCTGCCAGCGCCGCTTCCGGGTTCTTAGCGAGAAAAGCGCGCATTGCGTCCTTGGGAACAAACAGCACGGCCGAGTCTTCCTCGGCCTGCACAGTTGAGGGATAGGCGCCTCCGTCAAAGACTGGCACTTCGGCAAGGGTTGCGCCCGCGCTCTCCACGTGGATGGTCTGCTCCCGCCCTTCACGTGTTTGCCTATAAGCGCGCAACGTCCCTTGCACGACAACGAATAGTCCCGCCGCGCGGTCTCCGGCGGAGAACAGCACCTCGCCGCGCACCAGTCGACGCTCGCGTGTCATCGTCGCTAGTTCCGTCAGCGCGCTATCCTGTACGGCACCAAACAGCTCCGTGGCCGACATCGCTTTTCGCTTGTCTTCCGTCGTCATGTGTCTCTCATCTTCTTTGTTCTCGCGACGTTTCGCAATTGCAGCGGTGATATTAGTCACCGCGGGACTTCTTCACCGGGTGCGATCATAAAACCATGGCGACGAGCCTGGATGCCTGGTGCGCGTTGTCTCGGAGCCGCTTGCTTATAACGGCATCTGGCAACCGGCATGGCACTTACTTCGGCTCTCAGCCGTGGTGGAGCTCACGGCCGTCACTCTCTTCGCTGTGAATCTGGGAGCCACGCTGCAGCAGCCGCCCGCGCATCTTCGGCAGACTTAACTAAGGACGCAAGCGCACTTGGCTCATGCCAACGCTGGCTGCTCTTCCGGCACACACAGCGGAACCTTCTCTTCGACCCCGCGCTCGAGCGCCTCTTCATACGCTTCAATCCACCAGTTCGAGAGCGCAATGCAGGCGTAAGCCAGTGCAACCCCAGCAAT